>SUVM01000076.1 GCA_015062015.1 Akkermansiaceae bacterium
CCCGCAGAAGATGAGCCCCAATGCCCCGCGTATCGAGTCCACCAGCATTCCGCAAGACCGCATCGGCGAGCTCATTGGCCCCGGCGGTAAGAATATTAAGGCATTGCAGGCCGAAACCGGTACCGATATCAATATCGAGGAGGACGGCACCGTGCGCATTTACGGCAGCCGCCAAGAGGGTGTGGAGCGTGCTCTGTACCTCATCGACCGCATGTTCAAGGAAATTGAAGTGGGAGAAACCTACGAGGGCAAGATTGTCTCCACCAAGGAGTTTGGTGCCTTTATGGAGGTACTGCCGGGCAAAGATGGCCTCATCCATATCTCCGAGCTGGCCGAAGGCCGCACGCAAAAGACGGAGGATGTGGTGAAGGTGGGCGATATCGTGACGGCTAAGTGCATCGGTATCGACGACAAAGGCCGCGTTAAGATGTCCATGCGTGCCGCAGCGCGCGACCGCAAGGCGGCCGAGGCTGCTGCCAAGGCAGAGCAGGCGTAAAACCGCTGCGTGCATCGGACCACGGTTTCCGATTTTATTCCGCGTTCGGGCTGTTATGGGCTCGGACGCGTTTTTTTATGAGTGTGTGGGCGGGGTATTTCCAAAAAAATGCAACAAAATTGCTCTTGGCAGCTTTTTTTGATTGCCAAGCAGGGAAATCTGGTGTAAATAATATATCGAACAGTTGCAAATTTACTTACACCATGTGGAAATACATCATTATCTCATCGATTCTGCTGCTTGGCGGGTCTTACATGCTTTACAGCGAAACGCATAAGGCATTGACCGGCCCCGAAAACGGCACAACGTCGGAGTTGGCTCTTATTCAGGAACAGTTGGACCAGGACATCACCACCAAGACCGGCCGCTATACCGCTAAGATGGAGCAGGCCTACCAAATTGTCCGTAAGGAAGCTCAAGAGGCTAACGTAGAAAAGGAAAATGCCGCCAAACTTAAGGCCGAACAAGTGCGCAGCGATGCAGAAGAGGTGCGTGCCGAGTACGAGGCCGAGGAGAACGACCTGAAAGCCGAGACGGATACGCGCCGCGCGGAGTTGAGAAATGTAATTGCCAAGACGGCTCCGTTGGTGAGCTTGGATGAAAACTCTGCCGAGCCCTCCGAAATTGTGGCAGCTGCTAAGGCTCTGATGGACGAAAATGCCCGATTAGAGGGCGAAATTGAGTCCGAAAATAGCCAGATTGCCGCCTTGGGTGCAGAGAGCGAGCGCCTTAACGGCTTGATAGATGCAGCCCGTAAATTGGGGCAGGATCGCCAGGCTCGTATTTCTCCGCCCGTGCTTAAGTGCGCCGTCAGCTATGTGGATGCCTCTTACTCCTTCCTCACCCTCAACGCCGGTATCGACAACGGCGGCGTGGTTATCGGCTCTCGCTTGGCTGTGATGCGCGGTGGCAAGAAGATTTGCGAGTTGAATGTGACCAATGTGCAGTCTCGCGAATCCGTTGCCGAGGTAGTGAAGGGCTCTATGCTGGCCGGTGAGCGCGTTAAGCTTGGGGACCAGGTGGTATCCGTCCGCGACGATAAGTAAATCTCTAACTCTTTTTCTATATCCATGAGAATATTCCCCTATATTGCATGTCTTGCCGTTTTAGGTTTGGCCGGTGTTGCCTATAATGTGACATCCCAGCACCAAACCGTCATGGCGATGGCTGTTAAAGTGAGTGGCGGCCAATCCGGGGCCGATGGCAGCATTGCCGCAGATGTTGGTGCTTCTTCTGTGCAGCAGAAGGAAGCCCGCGATGCACGCGACTCTGCCGAAAAGGACACCGGTGTTGTGCACCACGAGCTTAACAGGGAAGGTGGTGCCATTGAGCAGCGTAAGCAAAAAGAAGATGAGCGCGATACCGCCATCAGCGCACGCGATAAGCAAAAACAATCTTTGGAGGCTACTAAGGAAGACCACGCCAAAGCGCAGGAAGAGGCAGATGCCATGTTGGCTACCATGAAAGAGCTGGATGCCTTGGCCGATGCTGCAGACCTCTCCGAAGTGGTGGAAACATTCACCACCGCTGTGAGTGATGCCAAGACCAAGCAGACCGAAGAGCTCATCCCCGAGCTGGAGTCCTTGGTAACGGCTCGCACGGCTGCTACCGAGAAAGTTGCCGCAGAAACCACAGAGCTTGCCCGCTTGGAGAAAATTAACGCCGACTTTGAGGCTAACTACCGCAAGAACGAGACGGAGTATGTGGTGGCTGCCATAGACCCCGCCCGCAACATCGTTACTTTCATTGTTACCAAGGATAGCGGCGTTGTAGCCGGTGACTCTACCCCGCTGATCGTGAAGCGTGGTAAAAATACCGTTGCCACCCTGCGCGTAGAAAGCATTAAAGAGAACAAGGTTGTTGCCAAATATTCTCTTGCTCCCGGGCAGCGCATTCAGCCGGGAGACCGCATCATTCACGTCAAACCGCACGGTTCGTAATTAAGTTAGCACTGTTTCAAAAAATGCTGCCGAAGCACGCTTGTGCCTCGGCGGCGTTTTGTTTTGAGGGGGGGGCGATTGTTCCTTGTGTCATATACCGAGATATTAGGTGCAAAAGACCGCCGGCTGTGCTATACTTATTTGCGTTGAAAGACCATCATTAACTTTTACTGTTTTTCGTTATGCAGAAGACGATTTTTGCCATGGCCGTCGTATGGGGGCTTTGTTTGGGGGCTTGCCAAACCGCTGTGCCTCGTGTGCCTGATAGCGGGCGTAAGGTGGTGCCGCCGCAGGGTAGCACATCTATGGAGAAAACCTGGAGCACGCCCTCCCGTGCAGAAGGTGATGCTGTGTTGGGTCCCTTGAGCAGCCAGCGCCGTTAAGCCATTTGTTGCATAGCCTTATGCAGAAGAGAGAGCGAGCCCGCATTGTGCTGGAGGAGCTGGAGCGCGCCTACCCGGCTCCCGGCTGCCCGCTGCACCATACGGACCCGTTTACGCTGTTGGTGGCCGTCATGTTGTCTGCCCAGTGTACGGATGCTCGCGTCAACAAAGTAACACCCGCTCTTTTTGCCGCTGCCCCAACGCCCGAGGCGATGGCCGCTATGGAGTGGCAAGAGGTGCGAGAGTACATTGCCACCTGCGGCTTGACGCAAACAAAAGCCAAGCGCTTGGTGCAAACCGCGCGTATGTTGGTAGAGCACCATGCAGGGCAGGTGCCTGCCACCTTTGCAGAGCTGGAGGCCTTGCCCGGCGTCGGCCATAAAACCGCCTCCGTTGTGATGGCTCAGGTCTTTGGTATGCCCGCATTCCCTGTGGATACTCATATCTTCCGCCTCGCGCGCCGCTGGGGGCTCAGCCGCGGCTCTACCGTCGAAAAAGTAGAAGCCGACCTCAAGAAAATTTTCCCCAAACCGTTATGGAACAAACTGCATGTGCAGTTTGTGCTTTGGGGCAGAGAGCACTGCCCCGCCAGAGGGTGCAAACCCACTTGTCGTATTTGCTCTCAACTGCCAATTGCTTAAAAATCGTATTTTTTCAATGATTTTGATTGACAATTGCGCCGAAAAGTAGTTTCATATCCGCCCGAAAGTAACACGTTATGCTTGTTTCTCAGCTCAAATCAAAAATTCATCGCGCCATGGTAACTCGTGGTGACGTGGCCTATGAAGGTAGCATAGAAATACCGCAGGACCTTGTGGAAGCCGCCGGTATATGGCCGGGGGAAAAAGTGTTGGTAGCCTCCATCACCTCCGGCAACAGGTTCGAAACCTACGTACTCGTCGGCCCTCCCCATACCGGGCAAATTATCATCAACGGCGGGGCGGCTCACCTCATTAAAGCCGGAGAACGTGTCGTCATCATGAGCTTTGCGTTGGATGACAAACCCATTACCCCGAAACGCATTGTGTGTAATGAATTGAATGAAATCATTGCTTGAGCCTTTACAAACTCTTTTTTATTTGATATAATCCCCCGCCATGTTAACATTCTTCACATACCTTGTCTTTGCTCTGTTGTTGATTGTTTCTGCCTTGCTCTTGTTGCTTGTGCTTATGCAACGTCCTAAGCAGGAGGGGCTTGGTGCCGCTTTCGGTGCCGCTATGACAGACCAGGCTTTCGGTGCCCGTACCACCGATGTGCTTAAAAAAGGCACCATCTTCTTTGGCTCCCTTTTCATGCTCCTTTGCTTTATCCTCAGCGTACTGATGCTTCGTGCCCATAATGACGAGGTGCGTTCCGGCATCAATGCCGCTGCTATCAAGAAGGCTGAGGCAGAGAAAGCAGAACTTGCTAAGGAAGCCGCCGCCAAGGAAGCTGCTAAGAAAGCCGCTGAGGCGGAAGCTGCTGCGGCTCCTGTTGACCAAGCCACAGAGGCTCCTGCTGAACAAGCTACAGAGGCTCCTGCCGAACAAGCTACAGAGGCTCCTGCTGAACAAGCCACAGAGGCTCCTGCTGAACAAGCCACAGAGGCTCCTGCCGAACAAGCCACAGAGGCTCCTGCCGAACAAGCCACAGAGGCTCCTGCCGAACAAGCCACAGAGGCTCCTGCCGAGCCGGCACAATAAAATTATTTCATCGTTTTGTTTCATGCAAAGCGGTTCCGATTCCACCGGAACCGTTTTTTGCATAACAGAGTATAGCCCCATGTTGCGCCTTAATGCCAAGAGTCTGTCAGGGTAGGTTTGCTGCCGCCATGGCGTAAGGCCATGCCGGCAAAGGGTTGCAGGGTGCTGCCCGACACATTGACATGCGCCGGGAGTTTTTTTTTATTCGGTGTGGGTGGGGAGAGGAAGCCGGAGGCGAAACACAGACAGGATGAACAAGAACCGAATAAAAGGCCAAAGCGCGCAATTACAGCTGCCTTTGTTCGTTTGTTAAAACTCTGTACCGGTGCGGATGCGGAGGAGGGCAGCGGACCAGCGGGCGGAGGCCATACCGCGCAGCTCGTTGCAAAAGGTGATGGCTTTTTGTTCTGTTTCTCCGCGTGGGGAGAGCTTGTCTGCTTCTGCGGCGCATTGCTGCCAAATTTTGGGGAAGGGGCAAGCGGCGGTGCAGGCGATGGCAAGGATGAGGTCTTCGCCGTAGGGTTGCTCGACGTAGATTTCGTAATCGGTATTGTTGCCGGGAGGGGGAAAAATGGCTTTGGTGTTGGCACGGATGCGATTTTGCGCACCGCCGACTCCCGGCAATAGCATGGCGGCGTGCCCTTCGCAGTCGTATTGAATGAGGTAGAGGTGGCAATCCTCTTCGGCTTCTACGGCAAATTGCAGCAAATCGCCTTCGGGCAAGGTTGCGGTGGTGTTAAGCAGGCGTAGGCTCAGCCCGAAATCCCCCGGCAGCCCCAAGGCTTCTGCCGACTCAGACGGGGCGCGTTGAATTTTGGGTTCATCGGGGCGGTGTCTTTGTTTGAGGGCTTTAGGTGCCGGCAGTTGCGTTTGTGTATTGAGGGTACCGGCAGCGGTGAGCACGGGGCGGGGTGCGGGGCGTTTTACCAAGGCTTTGCGCGGGGGCGGAGGGATAAAACGGCGGCGTTTAGGTTGTGGTGGGGCAGTGGCGGGTGGAGCTTCCGTTTCTTCTTCTTCTGCGGTGGTGGTGGGCAGGGGCTCGCTTGCCGGTTCTTCTGCGGGGGCGGTGTAGGGGGGTGCCTCCGGCGTTTCCTCTGTTTCTGCAATTTCTTCTGCTGCCGGGGTGGGCTCGGGTGTTTCTGTGTAAGCGGGCTCGGGTGCGTCGGTGTAGGCGGGTTCCGGCATTTCATCCGGTGCATCCGGTGCTTGTGGGGCGGTTTCCTCCGGTTCCGGGTAAACGGCATCGGCATGGGCGGAGACGCAGATGGTGCAGGAGCCGATTTTGTACTCTTGACCAAGGAACATGGTGAATTCCTGTTTCCGTTCCCCGTTTTCAAAGATGCCGTTGCTGGAGTTATTGTCTGTCAGCAAGGCATAGCCGTCTCCTACGGTGAGGATGCAGTGAACGCGCGAGAGGTGAATTTCTTGCGGTAGGGCAATTTCGCAATCGGCAGAGCGGCCAATGCGGTAGCAGGTGCCGGGTACGGCATCGAGCTCGAATCTGTAGGCGTTTCCGCTTGTATTGGTGATGGTGAGAATAAGCATGGTCCGGATTCAGAGGATGTCGATTGTGATGCCTTTTTCCAGCGCTTGCTCTTGGAGGGCATTGAGCATTTTGGTGCCCAAATCGCCGGAGGCTTTGATGGATTTGTACTCGTTGAGCCAGTGCGTGCGCTTGTCTGCCTCTTGGCGGAGGAAGTCGGTAATTTCTTCTTCGCTCTTACCGCGCAGGGAGATGGGGAGGTTGCCCTGCCCGCCCAGCAGGGAGATGGAGAAGGCGTCTTGCCCCATGAGGCGGTAGATTTCGATGGCATCCCACTCGTAGCCGGAGAGGATGCGTTCTTTATTGTCTTGCAGCCATTTTTGGAGCTGTTTTTCATTTTTGCCGTTGGGGGGAGCCGGGGCTTTGTTGATGGCGTCTATAAGGGTGCGTTGTATAGCCGGGGGGCCAACGGGCAAGGGTTTGCAGGAGTGAAGGGCTTGCAGTACATGCAAAAGGGTCTCTACGCTTGCTTTGGGGGCGTTTTGGTGTTGGAGGTCGAGGGTAAGCCCCACGCCTTTGCCGAGGGCGGCTGCCTCCTCCCACTCCATATCGGGCGCGCCGCAATGAATGGTGTTGACGATGATGTTTTGTTCTGCCGCAGCAGCAATGGCGGTGTGGTAGTCTATATTGCCCTGGGCAAAGGACTCGTTACCGGCAATGAAGATGACTTTGAGCATGTCGTCGCGGTCGCGCCGGTTCCATTCAAAATTGCGCACGGCAAAGTCGATGGCAGCGCCGCATTCTTCCAACGCGCCGTCGCATTTGACTTTCTCTAAGCGCGTACGGATTTTGCGAACCTGCGTGGTGAAGGGGCTTAATTTGTAGGGGGCTCCGTTGCCGTCCATTTGGCCGTAAACCACAATGCCTACGTTCACCTTGGTTTTTTTGCCGTTGAGTTTGGCTTTGCTTAGTGTGGTGAGCACGTTTTCCATGGATTGGGAAGCCGCGACAAAGAGCTGATCCATACTGCCCGAGGCATCCAGCAACAGCACGACTTGGATGTCGTCGTTGTACCCTTGCCCCTTGTTGCCGCCGTTATCCGAGCCCGGGTTGTGGGTGGCTAAGCCGTCTCCTAAGCCGCCATCGCCCAAGTCTCCGAGGCCGAATCCGTCGTCCGTACCGGTGCCGTCGGCCAAGCCTTCCCCTACGTCGCCGACATCGAGGTCGGCTGCTACGGAAATATCCGACTGTGAGGAAGTAAGGATGGCAGAGGTGTCCGGGGCGGCAGCACCGGCAGAAGCGGAGGAGGTGAGGTCCTCCGGCGTGGGGATGGTGGTGGGTTCTTCCGCTGTTTCTTGGGGTGTTTCGTACGCCGTAAAGGAGGATGGCTCGGAGTCTTCCGTAATGATTTTTTTGATGTAGAGGCTCAAACCGGCAAGCAGCAGTGCCAGCAGGGCAGCACAAAATGCCATGCCCAGCATACGCCTAAGAACAGCGGCCAGCTTTCTTTTGGTGACTTGTTTGGAGCGAACATGTATGGCCATGGCAGTGTCAGTCTTTTTGTTGGGGGGCTAAACCGGCAGCACGGAGCATATCTGCCGCAGCGGTGTTTTGGCTGAGCTTGGCGTAGTAATGCGCCGTGCGGCCGTTGGTGTCTTTGGCGTTGAGGTGCTCTGCCGAGATGCCTTTGAGCACTTCTGCCAGCAGCTCTTGGTTGCCGCTGAGCACGGCGTGCATGAGGGTGGTTTCCCCGCGTGTGTTGCGTTGGTTGGTATCTGCCCCGGAGTTGATGAGGTGGTGGTACAGGCGCGTGCTGCCACGGCGTGCGGCCTCGTGCAGGGGGAGGTTGCCTTGCGCATCCTCCGTTTGCAGAAGGTTTTTGTTGTGGGTGGCAAGGGCCATGGCGCTCTCCTCTGCGGCTTGGCGCATGATGAGGCAAAAGCGCGACGCGCCATCTGCCGTTTGTATTTGGTTGAGCTCTTTAGCGCGGTTGAACCACACCATCAGGCATTCGGCATGCTCGGCATCCAGCAGGTGCCAGAAGAGGGGGGCGGCATTGTGCAGACGAATATCAACGGATTGCACCTTGTTTAACAAGCCGTTGAGTGCATCGCTGTTGTTATAGTGTACGGCTAAGTCTATGTAGCCGGAGCCATCTGCCAAGCGGTTACCTACTTGCGCACCGCTGAAGAGGAGAATGTCGAAAAGCGCGTTGTGTTTGTTGGCAATGGCAATCGCCAAGGGGAGCTGCCCTTGCACGGGCCAATCCGGGTTGGCGCCGCAGTCCAGCAGCTCTTGGATGGCATCTGCATCTCCGGTAAGGAAGGTGTTGCACCACAAATCATTCAGCAAATTGTAGATGGCACGCCCGCCGCTTTGGGCTTCGTAATGAAAAGCCGTTCTTCCGTTTTTGTCTGCCAAGGTAATATCCGGCTCTGCGGCCAATACCATCTCTGTGGCGGCATCGTTGCCTATGGCTGCCACCAGCATGAGCAGTGTGCGCCCCTCTTTGTCCTGTTTGTTGATTTTGCCGGATTTTTTAACCTCGGCAGCCAAGTTTTTGGCATCGCTCAGGAAGCGTTTATAGCGGCGTTTTTCCTCGTCTATATCTTTTTTGAGGGCTCTGGCGTAATCTGCCTGTTCTTTATCTTTGTGGATGATGCCGTAGGTCTCCTCCATAACGGCCAGCTTAGAGCCGCCGCGTTCTATCATTTTGTTGAGGCTTTTGTCGTCCGGCACCTGCGCCGCAAACGCCGTGCCGAGCAGCGTTGCCGCAACAAATAAGTGGCAGTATGTTGTGTGTATGGAGGAGAAATGCATGAGGACTGGCCTACATACTACCATTTTTGCCTCCTCACTGCAAGCTCAGATTGTGTTGTTGGCTTGCTTTTTTAGGAAATATGCGGTAGAATGCCTCCTGAAAATGAAAACGAAGTTATACCGTTTGCTGCTCTGCCTTATTATGGCGAATATGTTGGGCTCTTGCATTTGTTCCACCTCTGTGGCTTTGAGCGATACTTGTGATTTTGTAGCGGTGGAACAAGAGGATTCTCGCTATGATGTGTACCGCCTGGCGGGGCAGTACTATTTGCTTTGTGAGGTAACTTATATATGCGAGTTTGATAAGTTGAGATATGCCTCTCTGCTGGAAGCGCACGATCATTTTCAGAAGTATTACCTGCCCATCAGCGTTAATCGTACATCGGGGCCGGAGCGTTATTATGCGCGCCTTAGCCCGGAGGCCGCAAAAGGTTTGTTGGGGGTAACGGTTGCCCCGGCTCCGGAAGGTACACCGCACTGCATACCCGAGCAGGATTGGGATGCCGCAGCGGCCGAAAAGATTGCCGCTAAGGTAAAATTGACTCAGGTGTGGGTTTTGTCCGGCGATGAAGCGTGTTGTTGGTACGATGATGACAAACCCCGCTGCTGCGTGTTTGTGCCACAGTATAAACCGTGGGATTATTGGGTAAAAATGCCCTTGTGCGGATTGTTGCTTGTGGGGGTAGATGTGCCGTGTACCGTGGTGGGAAGTATCGGGGTGTTTGCAGGGGCCGTGATAGGTGATGCGCTGGATTGATTTTTGAGAGAGTTGCGATGCGCGGTGTTGACATCACTTGCCTGCTGCGCTACAATGCAAGCGTGCATTACGATTCTGTCATTTCTCTGAAAAGTATAGCTGCCGAGGGCGAAACCCAGGGCGATGTCTTTGTGCAGCTGACGCAAAAATTGACCAAAACCACCAAAACGGGTAAGCCGTATTTGGAGCTTAGCTTTGCCGATGCCGCAGAGAGCTTGGTGTTTAAGGTGTGGGATAACGCGCCGTGGAATGCCGTGTGCCAATCTATGCAAGAGGGCACTTTTATGGCGCTTACGGCTAAATGGACTTGTACTCAATACGGTATGGAGGCAACAGATGTGGATTACCGCCCGCTTACCGCAGCAGAGGAAGAGGTGCTGCTGAGCGGCGGTGCCGAGTTGCGCCAAACCCAAGAGGCTGCGTGGCTGGAAATAACGGCCTATATTGACGGAATGAAAGACCCGCGGCTACAGACCTTGTGCCGGGCTCTTACAGAGACGCACCAAGCACGCTTTCGGCGTGCGGCGGCGGCACGCGGTATGCACCATGCCCGCCGTGGCGGCTTGGTGGAGCACACCGCCGGGGTGATGCGTGTGGCGGCTGCCATATGCAGCGCCTACCCCCATATTAACCGCGATTTGGTGCTGGCCGGGGCACTCTTCCACGATTGCGGAAAAATGCTGGAGACAGGGTGTGCCGAGCAGGGCTTTGCCGTGGAGTACACCGAGGCGGGCGAGCTGTTGGGGCATATATCCGTGAGTATTGAGATAGCTAACAAACTTTGGCAGGGCATTTGCACCGCAGAGCAACGTGCTGCGTGGAAAACGCTTACGCCTGCCACAGAGCAGGTGCGCCTGCATTTGCTGCACCTTATCGCCTCCCACCACGGTGTGCTGGAGTTCGGTTCTCCCGTGGTGCCCAAAACACCCGAGGCTATGGTGTTGCACCATGCAGATAACATTGATGCTAAGTTGGAGATGTTCTCCGCTGCTTACGCTACCTCAGAGCAGCTCGCCCCCGCCATACGGCGTAAAAAGTTTGGGCTGGAGGGCAACGTTGTAACCCCTTTGC
>SUVM01000077.1 GCA_015062015.1 Akkermansiaceae bacterium
CCTTCGAGCCGCCTGTATTGCCTGAATCTGGCTTTCAGCGATGGCGTGTATCTGAGTCTGCGGGCCGAACGTATAACCAGCCCGGGTGGCACGGGTATAAGCCATACGGGTAGCCTCTACGCCTTGCCAGACGCCGGTCTGTGCCGGGAACTTATAGGCATTATCGAACGCGCTCTACCCCCGAAAAAATAAAATTTCGTGTTCATCATGCCCTCCATCCACAAAATCCTTGCCATCACAGCCCAGAGCCTTGCGGCCGTGGGGCTGAGAGAACATGTGAAAATGATACCTTAATTGTCTATGCCTCTTATTTATTGCATGTTTTGTTTATTGTCTGCTATGTTAATTTTTGTGTGGACGGGATTAAACATGATGCAGGCAGCGTGGACTTCCCTCAATTTGTTCTCATAGGTAACTATTCATTTGGAATTGATCTGCTGCATCCCTTGGTTTTAATCATAAGTTTGATAATCTGCTATTTCGTGTCAAAAGCTTTTGGTCAAAAATTCAATCAGTGGATTGGAATTAAATAGTTGTAAATAAATTTCAGAAAGTATTGCAGCTTAGGAATGTTTATCAATGAGATGCCGATAGCTGATCTTATGGTCCGATTTTGCCGGGCTTTGCAGAGGATTTGGATTTTGGGTGGAAGAACGTCGTTTTGGAGTATAAGACGGCAGTTTGTTGTAATTCCTTTCAACGAGGGCGTTTGCGGCGATAAGATGGGGAACCCCAAGCGGGAGAAAGGGTACCCCGTTATGAAACACGGCCTTGTTTGGCGTTTTTAAGGAGCAGCAGGCAAATGACGAGTAAGAGGGGAAATGCAGCGGCAACGAGGAGTCCGCTTTTAAGGTTGCCGCCCGAAAGCTCTGAGACGAAGCCGACCATGGTTGGGCTGAGGGTTGCTCCGAGGTCGCCGGCCAGGGCAAGGAAGGCGAAGAGGGCTGTGCCGCCAAGGGGGCATTTTTGTGCGGAAATGCTCAGAGAGCCCGGCCACATGATGCCCACGGCAAGTCCGCAGAGCGCGCAGCCGGCCAGCCCGATGAACGGTAGCGGAGACAGCGCGGCCACAAAATAGCATACGCCGCACAGGATGCCGGAGAGTAGCATGGTTTTCGCCAAGTTGAGGCGGGCACTCCATTTGCTATAGAGCAGGCGGGAGAGCCCCATGAAGGCGGCAAAGAGGCAGGGGCCGGCCAGGTCTCCCACGGCTTTAGGGACTCCTAGCGCAGATTCTGTGAAGGCGGAGCTCCATTGAGCCATGGTGGCTTCCGATGCACCGGCACAGACCATGAGCAGGATGAGGAGCCAGAAGAGAGGTAGCCGCAGCAGTTTTTGTGCGGAGTTGCCCTCGTGGCTCTCCGGGAGGCGCGCTATGGGGCAGGTCAGGAAATTGAAGGTGTTGGCGAGGGGGATGACAGCCCAGAGGATGGCAAGGATTTTCCAATGCTCTACGCCGAAGCATGCAAAAAAGATGGTGGAGCCGAGGATGACGGCCACCGCTCCCCAGCAATAAAAGGAATGCAGCAGGCTCATCATGCCGTCTTTATTTTTGAACGGGCAGGCCTCCACAACCGGGCTTACCAGCACCTCGATGAGCCCGCTGCCGATAGCGTAGAGCACCACCGAAAGGATGATGCCCGCGAAGGGTGAGGGTAGCAGCTCCGGCAGCACTACCAGCAGCACCAGCCCGAGAGCCGAAATAACCTGCGAGACAGTCACGCAGGTGCGGTAGCCGATTTTATCTGCATATTTTGTGGCAGCCAAGTCTACAAAAAGTTGTGTTATGTAAAAGGTGAAGGGAATGAGTGCAATCTGTTCTAACGATAAGCCGTAGATGCCCTTGAAAGTCAGGAAAAGAAGCGGTGCGAAATTTGCGGTGATGGCTTGGGTGACAAATCCGAGGTAACAGGCTATCAGCGTCTTGTTGTAGTTCTTTTTCTGCTTCGTCATGGCGGAAGCTATGGTAGCAGAAACGGCACAAAATGCAAGGGCGTATCAGCTTTTTTGAATGTTGAGTTGTTGATTCCGCGGTGTGTGTGGCACTTTCTGATAGGAATGAGCGAGATTCTGTTCCGACCCAAAAAAAGAATCCGCAGCACTCCTTGTGTAACAACGCTTTTGCCGGAAAAACGAAACCAAGGTAAGTGAATAAAAAATTCTGATATCAAGATGCATTTGCTCCGCAGCATTTTTGCCGGAAAAAGGCACTTGAAAAGGGCGGAAGAATCTGCTAGAATAGGTGCGTAGCATATGAGTACAGAGAGCACACCGATATACATGCAGGAGAATCCGAGCAAAATACAGCGCATGTTCGGGGATTATTATCTGGAGTATGCCTCGTATGTGATATTGGAGCGTGCCGTGCCTCATATTGTGGATGGTCTTAAGCCGGTGCAACGCCGTATTTTGCACTCGATGGAGCGCATGGACGATGGCCGCTACAACAAGGTGGCCAATATTGTGGGCGATACGATGAAGTACCACCCGCATGGCGATGCTTCCATCGGTAGTGCCTTGGTAACGCTGGGGCAAAAAGGGCTATTGATTGATACTCAGGGTAACTGGGGTAATATTCTGACGGGAGATTCCGCTGCGGCTGCCCGTTATATCGAGGCGCGATTGTCTGCTTTTGCTAAAGAGGTGGTGTATAGCCCGAAGGTGACGGAATGGAAACAGAGCTACGATGGCCGCAATAAAGAGCCGATAGCATTGCCGGTGAAGTTCCCATTGTTGCTGGCGCAGGGTGCGTTGGGTATTGCCGTGGGAATGAACTGCCTGATTTTGCCGCATAATTTCAATGAACTTATTGAGGCGGCGATTCATTATTTGCGCGGGGAGGAGTTTGTGCTTTACCCGGATTTCCCTACCGGGGGCTTGTTGGATGTCTCCGGGTACAACGATGGTACGGGCAACAGCCGTTTGCGCTCGCGTGCGCGGCTGGATGTGTCGTCCAAACGCGTGATTCGCATTACCGAAGTCCCGTTTGGAACCACTACCGATTCTCTGATTGAGAGTATCGAAAAGGCCATGGAGAAGGGCAAGTTAAAGGTGTCTCGCATAGAGGATAATACGGCTGCGCAGGCAGATATTTTAGTGCATTTGGCACCCGGGGCAGATGTGGAGAAGACCTGCAATGCACTTTACGCTTTTACGGATTGCCAAAAGAGTATTTCACCGCGTGCCGTGGTGATTATGAATCGCAAGCCTGTTTTTATGGGGGTGAGCGAGATTTTGAAGCACAATGTTGATTTTACGCGCGAAGCCCTCCGGCAAGAGCTTGAGGTGCGCCTTAGCGAGTTGCAGGAGAGCTGGATGCTGGCCAGTCTGGAAAAAATCTTTATTGAAAACCGCATTTATAAGGTGCTGGAAGAGAGTGAGAGCTGGGAGCAATCCATCTCCGAAATCGGGGAGCGACTCGCGCCGTTTGTGGTGGATTTCTGGCGCCCTGTTACCCGAGATGATATTGTGCGCCTGACAGAAATTCGTATTAAGAAAATAGCCAAGTACGAAATTCACGATGCGCTTAAGCATATTGCCTCTTTGGAGGCAGAAATTGAGCAAACCCGCAAAAACTTGGCACAACTCACCAAGTACACTATCCGTTGGTTCGAGAACCTGCGCAAGAAATACGGCGACGCGTGGCCGCGTAAAACGGAGCTTTGCACCTTTGATACGATGACGCGCGCAGAAGCCGCCGTGGAAAACGAGATGCTGTATATAGACGAGGAAGGCTTTGCCGGTTACGGCGTGCGCAAGGGAGAGGCGGTGGAGAAATGCTCTACCCTCAGCGATATTCTGACGGTAGACAGCCAAGGTGTGCTGATGGTGCGCCGTGTGCAGGAGAAATTTTATGTGGGCAAAAAGTTGCAGCTCATTTGTGTGTTGCGGCCGGGCGATGACCCTGTGTTTAATATGATTTATCGCGATGGTAAGGAGGGGATTACCTATGCCAAGCGTTTCCGTATAGGCGGTTTTACGCGCGATAAGGAGTACCAACTTACTCAAGGTACAAAGGGAAGCCGCATTTTCTTCTTCTCCGTGCACAAGACGGAGGAGGACAGCGCGGCGATTTCCGTTAATGTTTACCTTAAAAACCAGTTTAAGCGTTTGCGCCGCCCCATACCCTACGAGTTTGGGCATTTAAGAGTTAAGGGGCGCCAAGTGCTGGGTAATATTGTGACGAAAAATCCTGTGGAGCGGGTGGCGCGTATTATGCCCGTGGCACCCGACCCGGATGCCCCGGCAGAGCTGGATGCCGCCATCATGCCGCCTACGCCCGCAGTTGCTGATACTCCGGCAACGGGCGGGGACGCGGACTTGAGTAGCAGCCCTGTGCCTACAGAAGATCCCAACGTGCAACAAATGGACCTCGGGTTTGATGTGTAATGTGAGCTGCGGGCGCTTCTCGGGGCTTGACACCGCGAGTGCGCTTCTGTATAATGGCGCGCGAACATTTTAACCTTAAACAGACATGACCTTCTACGAAGAACTCGAATGGCGTGGGCTTATTAACCAGATATCCAGCCCGGATCTGATAGAGAAACTCAACAAGGGCGGTCTTACCTTCTACATTGGTACGGACCCCACCGCAGACAGTTTGCACTTGGGTCATTATTCGAGCTTCCTTATTACCCGCCGCTTGCGCAATGCCGG
Organism: Akkermansiaceae bacterium; assembly: GCA_015062015.1. Lineage (GTDB taxonomy): Bacteria > Verrucomicrobiota > Verrucomicrobiia > Verrucomicrobiales > Akkermansiaceae > Akkermansia. The sequence continues at coordinate 4,657 of SUVM01000077.1, forward strand.
GCATACGCCGATTTTGTTGGTGGGGCTGGCCACCGGGCTTATTGGCGACCCCCGCGGTACTGTAGAGCGAGAGTTGAAGCAAAAGGAGGAGGTGTTCCGCAACTACGAGGCTCTGAAAGCCCAAGTGGAAAAGATTTTCGGGTTCGAGGTCGTTAATAATTACGACTGGATTAACGGCATGAACGTTATTGATTTCTTCCGTGATTACGGCAAGTATATCAACGTGGGTTACATGCTTACCAAGGATCATGTGCGCCGCCAGATGGAGAGCGGTATCTCTTATGCCGAGTTCTCGTACATGCTGATTCAGGCGATAGACTTTAAGCACCTGCACGAAACTCGCGGTGTGGACCTGCAAGTGGCCGGTAGCGATCAGTGGGGCAATATTACTACCGGTATAGAGCTTATTCGCAAAACCACCGGTGATGAGGTGTACGCCCTCACCATGCCCTTGGTGACGGACTCCCAAGGCAACAAGTTCGGCAAGAGCGAGGGCAATGCCCTGTGGCTGGATAAGAACAAGACATCTCCCTACCAGCTCTATCAATTCCTGATTAATGCCGAGGATTCTCAGGTGATTACCTACCTGAAGCGCCTTACCTTCTTAACGCCCGAGCAGATTACCGCCATCGAGGCAGAGCACCTTGCCCACCCCGAGCTGCGCACCGCGCAAAAAGCCTTGGCTCAGGAAATTATTACGGATTTGCACGGGGCAGAGGAATTTGAAAAAGCCGTGGATATAAGTGCCAAGCTTTTTGCCGGAGATTACAACAGCCTGAGCCCGGCGGACCTGCGTGCCGGTATGAGCAATGTGCCGCATGTTCAATTGCAGCCCGGTGCTTTGTTGGATGTGTTGGTAAACGGCAAGATATGTGCCTCTAAGCGCGAGGCGCGAGAGTTTATTGGCAATGGGGCCATTTCCATCAATGGGCAAGTGGTTAAAGACCCCGCTTTCGCGGTAACACCGGCTTGCGCCATTGGTGGGCAGGCCGTGGTGATACGGCGTGGTAAGAAAAAGTTTTACTTGGGAGAGTTCTGATGCTGGCTTTGCTTGCAGTGGCACCGTTGGTGTTGTTACCCTTGCTTAGCGGCGAAGCCGCAGAGCCGTTGGTGGTAACCATGCCCGCAGAAAACGATGCCGTGCAAGCTAAACTGGCGCGCGCCGGCTTGCCTTTAACGCCCTCTGCGGCAGAGGTGCAGGCCTTGGCTCCCGAGTTGCGGCAGCAACAGGCATCTGCTATCAAGCGAGTGTTGCTTTTGAGAGAGTTGCAGTGCAAGGCAGATGGTTACTACACCACCCCCGGCAATTATATGGCCTGTGCTGCGTTGGCTGCCAAGCTGGGGGCCCCGCCTGCTTTTGTGGCTCTGTTACAGGTAGGTGCCGAGGTGGAGGATTTGTCCGTTGCGCGGCAAGATGCCATGTTGCAAGGTTTAGAGCACCTTAGCGATTTGTATGCGGTGGACCCTATGGGGATTCGCCTATACGCCGAAAGCAATTTGGCCACCCCCGAGGAATTGGCGGATTTTACGGCTCGGTTGCCTTTGGCGGCCTTGTTTAACGTGGTGGACGTCAGCACCCGCTCGGCAGAGCAATTCTCTGCAGATTTGGATGCGGTTGCGGTATTGTATCAGGAAATGTTGCAGCTGTACACCACCATTACCTCTCCGGAGCAGGCTCAAGCGGCTATCCCGCAAATGGAGTCTCTTGTGGCGCGGTTTGGTACGGTGTACCCCGGGTTGATGCTTGCCCCGCAGCATGTGCAACAGAACTTGAGTGCACGGTATGAAGAAAAAATCCTCCCTCTGTTGCCTCCGTTAAAAGAGCAGCGCGCCCGCGTGAGAGATGCCGCTTTTTATGGCAATGCCTATTGGCGCGTGTTGGATAGTTTTATTGATTAAGGCTTCGCCCGGCAGTGAGAAATGAGCCCGGTTTTTCTCACCAAAAACGCGTGCAGAGGTGCTAAATTTGTAAATTTTGGAGCATAAGGCGCAAAATTCCCGAAATTCGGGAGTATAGGATTCCCGAATTTCGGGAATTTGATTGACAATGCTCCTGAATTGAGGCAATATAAGGGCATGAAGGCGCAGGAATTGTATATAAGAACCATGCAGAGGAAAATAGAGGAGCTTTCCCAATATTTTCCTTGTGTTATGGTCACCGGGGCTCGGCAGGTGGGCAAATCTACACTGTTGCGGGAGATGTTGCCGCCCGGTATGGGATATGTGACGTTGGATGATTATGTGGAGGCAGAGCAGGCAGCGTCGGATCCTGTTACTTTTTTGGAGCGTCACGGTGAGCCTTTATGTATAGACGAGGTGCAGTATGTTCCGGGGTTATTGAGGGCTATAAAAGTGAGGGTTGATGCTGCGCGACGTCCCGGTATGTATTGGTTAACAGGCTCTCAGCGTTTTCATATGATGAAGGGGGTATCGGAGAGTCTGGCCGGGCGTATTGGTATTTTGGAGTTGTCCGGTCTGTCTCAATGGGAGATGACCGGCAACGGAGATAAAGCTATACCTTTTGACCCTGAACGCCCCAATGAGATGCTGAACCCTGCGGGATTATGCGATATGCGTGCGCTATATGAGAGAATATGGCGCGGGGGATATCCGCAGTTAATACAATATCCCACCATGCCTGTGCATGATTTTTTTAGCTCGTATTTACAGACATATGTGGAGCGAGATGTGCAGGAGCTGGCACAGATCGGCAATAAAAGTGCTTTTGTTAAATTGATGCGCTCTGCCGCCCTGAGAACGGGGCAGCAATTGGTGTACAGTGATTTAGCGCGAGATGCCGGGGTGACTCCCAAAACGGCCGCTGCGTGGATTTCTATATTGGAGGCATCCGGAATTGTCTCCTTGCTGCAGCCATACCATGTAAATGCGATAAATCGATTGAGTAAAAGTGCTAAATTGTATTTTTCGGACACCGGCTTTTGCGCTTGGTTGGCCGGTTGTGAAGATGCAGAGACATTGTTGAGCAGCCATATTTCCGGTGCAATGCTTGAGACGTGGGTCTATGGGCAACTTGTGCGTAGTTATTCCAATTGCGGTAAGGGGTTGAACTTGTATTATTTCCGAAATTTAGATGGTGCAGAAGTTGATTTTGTAATGGAAAAGAACCATTGCCTTTACCCCATGGAGGTTAAGCGAAGCATGCACCCGACTATAGCAGATCTGAAGGGTGTAAGCAAAATTCCTCTCTCGGATTATTCGCTTAAGCCCGGGATTGTATTTTGTACTGCGTCTGCCGTATTGCCCTTGAAGAATGGGGCTTCCGCATTTCCGATATCCGCTCTTTAATATTTAGCGGGCGGGGGCTCGCCAAAAGAGGCGGTTAGGCTTTTGGTGTGGCGTATCGGGTAATGCTCCTGAAGTCGGCGCAATTATTCTTTATCGGTTAGCTCTTCGGCGATGCGTTCGATGCGGGTTTGAGTAACGCGGCGGCCGTCTGTGCCGGTAACGGTGATGCGGAAATTTTTGATGCGGATAAACTCGTTCAGCTTGGGCATGTGGCCCAGGCAGTCGGTGATATGTCCGCCGATGGTGGATACGCCGCTGTCGCTTTCTATTTCGCCCAGCTCGGGCAGGGCTTCCTCTAAGTCGAACAAGGCCATGGAGCCGCTGGCAATGTATTGGTGCGGGCCAACGGAGAAGAAGTCGCGAGCCTCTTCGGCCTCGAACTCATCCAAAATGTCGTCACCCACAATTTCTTCGAGCACGTCGTCCAAATAAACCTGGCCGGTAACGCTGCCGTGTTCATCCACCACCAAGGCACAGTGCGTGCGCTCTTTGGAGAAGAACTCCAGCAGGGTGTCGAGCTTCATCGTTTCGGGCACAACCTTGAGGGGGCGGCGCACGCTCATAATGTCCTTGCTGCCTTTGCGGATAAGCTGCAACATGTCTTTTACATGAATCCAGCCCTTTACATCGTCCAAATGGCCGTCTGCAAGGGTAAAGCGGCTGTGGCGGCTGGTGGATACTATCTCCAGATTACGCTCGAAGCTGTCGTTAATATCCAAAAACTCCACTTCATTGCGGGGTACAATGATGTCTCGTACGGCGCGGTCGTTAAGCTCGAGTGCATTTTGAGAGATTTCGGCTTCGGTTTCCGTTACTTCGTGGCTGCGCTCGCTTTCTTCGAGGATGTGAGAGATTTCTTCGGCACTGTGGTGGGTTTCCGGGGTGTAGTGCGGGTCCACACCAAAGATGCGGTGGGCAATACTGTTGGCCGTGTTGTTAAACAGGCGGATGATGGGACCGGTCCATTTGGCGAAGCGGGTCATCCATATCGAGGTGCCCATGGATACCTCCAGCGGGTGGCGTATGGCCAAGCTCTTGGGTACCAGTTCTCCTAATACAACGTGTGCAAAGGTAAATAAGGCGTAGGCCAGTGCATAAGAGATGACGCTTACTATCTCCGGGCGCAGGTGCAGACCGTAGCTCAAAATCGGCGACAGCAGGCTTTCTATAAACGGCTCGCCCAATGCACCCAAGGCAAGGGAAGCCAGAGTGATACCTACTTGGTTGGCAGACAGGTAGGTGTCCAGATTATTGACAATATTGCGGGCTTTGGCGCGTTTAGTTGCGTCTTTTTTGCTGTCTTCGTCGTTTTCTCTCAGTTGGCTCAGGCGTACGCGCGCGCTGGCAAACTCATTTGCTACGAAAAAGGCATTTAAAAAGAGGAAAAATGCAATGCTGATAATAAACAGCAGAATAGAGGCCAGACCGGGGTATTGCCAAGTTAGCGCTTGGGCTTCTTCTTCGGTTAAAAATATATATTCCAACATGTTTTTATAGAAAGTGAGGGGGGCAGAGACGCGAATCACAGTTTTTCGTACACTCCGGTGTCGCGTTTCTCCATGACGGTAAATCCGGCTTTTTTTGCGTCGCTTATCGATATCGGCGCCAATATCTTCGGTACGTTTACGTTGCCGATTTTCTTGCGTACCGGGTTTTTGCAATAAAAACAATGCGTCAACGGTGCTCTATCCACCGGGCGCATAATCTCAAATCCTTTGCGGCATATCCTGCACGACTTTTCCGGGTCGTCAGGTGATTCGCTGATGTATTCGTATATCGGCATATGTAAGCGCGGGCTATACTTATATAGCCCGCGCCCTTAAAATTGTCAATAAAAAACCGTGACTTACCAGCTGGACTTGGTCACACCGGGAATCATGCCGGCGTTGGCAAGCTCGCGGAAAGCGATACGGGAGAGGTGGAAGCGACGCATAAATGCGTGGCGACGACCGGTGAGCTCGCAGCGGTTCACCTGACGTACGGGAGAAGCGTTACGCGGCAGCATCGTCAAACCGATGTAGTCGCCCTCAGCCTTCAGCTTGGCG
>SUVM01000078.1 GCA_015062015.1 Akkermansiaceae bacterium
GCAGAAGGGGATGTAGAGCTGAGAAACAGCCGGCACACAGTAGTATAAATAGCACCCGCACGATAAGGCTGCCACGAATTGAAGGCCGATTTTGAACCACCCGCTCACGCCATCCGTGCTTTTTTTGGTGATTTTGGCATAATCGTCCGTAAATCCTAAAAAGGCAGTTACGCATGTTACCAGCAAAATGCAGTGGATGCGGGCATCCGTAAGGTCGGCAAAGAGCAGGATGCTCAGCAAAATGAGGCCGATAATCATCAACCCACCCATGGTGGGTGTGCCTACTTTGCCTTGGTGCTCCGGTGCCAGTACACCTTTGCGTGCCTCGCGGATGGGTTGCCCCGCTTTCATGGCGCGTAAAACGGCGATGAGCTTGGGCCCGATGAGCATTGATAAGACAAACGGAAGCAACACCGGCAGCAGCAGGTTGGATAGCAGCTGCATGTATACGTTGGAGGTTTCGATGAAATGCAACATAGTTCTTTATTCTGATTTTAAGCTCGGGAACAATTCGTACATGCTGCGCTCCATCCCGGCAGAGCGCGAGCCTTTGAAAAGGATGGCATCCCCCGGGGCAATCATTTGCCGTAGCGCGGCAGCGGCCTCGGCCGGGGAGTTCACTAAAACAGCCGGTATGCGGTCTGCTGCCCCTTGGCACAGGGCTGTGGTTTCGGCGCATTCATCGCCCACTACCACTAATGCGGCAAACCCGCATGCTGCGGCATGCAGCCCGATTTCGTAGTGTGCGGTAATGCCCCCGGCACCCAGTTCTCCCATTTTGCCCAGTACGGCAAAACGGCGAGCCGGGCCACGCATAGCCGCTACGGTATCCAGAGCAGCTTTCATGCTTTCGGGGTTAGCATTGTAGGTGTCATCTATAATGGTGTAGCCGTCTGCCTCTTTGCAGGCAAGTCTGCCATGGGTGAGGGTGGAGCGGGAAAGCCCGTGGGCAATGGCTTGCAGAGAGCAGCCGCATTTCCACCCGGCGGCAGCGGCCAGCAGGCTGTTGCTTACCATGTGGGTGCCGGGTACAGGTAAATCGATGCGTATGGTACCCAGCTCTGCAATGTACAAATCGTAGCTGCTGCCTGCGGCTGTGGTGCGTACGTTGAGTGCGCGTACCAAGCTGTCGCACCCGCCTACGGGCAGGGGAGTGGCTTTTGTAGAGGCGGCAATGGTGGTTGCAAAATCGTCCGTAGCCGGGTAAATCATGTAACCATCTGCCGGTAAGCAACGTGCCAGGGTGCATTTTTCTTGTGCAATGGCTTCTCGGCTGCCCAAGTATTCCATATGCGCCGAGCCGATGGTGGTGATAATGCCGATGTGGGGTTGCGTCATGCGGCACAGGGGGGCAAGCTCTCCTGCGTGGTTCATGCCCATTTCCCAAATGGCGGCTTCGGTTCCCTTTTCGGTTGCCAGAATGCTCAGCGGGGTGCCGATGTGGTTGTTGAGGTTTCCCTTGGTGGCGGTGGTGTTAAATTGGCAGGAGAGCACCGCCAGGCACATATCTTTAGTGCTGGTTTTACCGCTGGAGCCGGTGAGGCCAATGACGCGAATCGGCTCCAGTTGGGCACGCCACCAAGTTGCCAGGGCTTGCAGGGCAGCCAAGGTGTCGCTCACGGTAATAACGGTGCAGGCTTCTGCGTATTGCCCTGTGCAGCGGCTTACCACTACGGCTGCGGCTGTACCGGAGGCTTGGGCCGCGTAGTCGTTGCCGTCAAAACGCTCCCCGCAGAGGGCTAAAAAGATGCTGCCCGGGGTTACGGCGCGGCTATCTGTCGTAAGCCCGGCGGTAACAGGGCGGGTGCCCTGTTGTGTAATGGTGCCGCCTATGGCGGTGGCGAGGTCTGCTACGGAGATGTTTTTCATGCGCGGCGGGAGGAGGGAATAGAGAATCAGGCTTTAGTGCCGGGTTTGCGGGAGGGTATGCTACGCCCTTCCGGGTTGAGCTCTTCGTAGTATTTCTGCACAACGGCAGCATCCGAGAAGCTGACGGTTTCTTCGGCAAAAATTTGGTAATTTTCGTGTCCTTTGCCGGCAATGAGGATGCAGTCTCCGGGGCGTGCCAGTTGCAGGGCGGCACGGATGGCCTCTGCGCGGTCGGTGATACGGTGTTGTTTGTCGCGGGGGATGCCGGGCAGAATCTCGTCTATAATGGTTTCCGGGTTTTCGGAGCGGGGGTTATCGCTGGTGACAATGCATACATCGCTGTAGCGGGCGGCGGCCTCGCCCATCAGCGGGCGTTTGGTGCGGTCGCGGTCGCCGCCGCAACCGAATACGGTGAACACGCGCCCTTGGCGGCACAGTTGCTTCATGGTGCGGCACACGTTTTCCACGGCATCCGGGGTGTGGGCATAGTCTACAAAGCATTGCACGTTGTTGACACTGCTTACCAGCTCCATGCGCCCCGGTACCTGCGGGGATTGGGCCAGGCAGGCAATGGCATCCCGAATATTCACCCCGGCAGCTACAGCCCCTGCCAAGGCGGCTAAGCTGTTGGATACATTGAACTCGCCGATAAGTGGTGTACGCACCAAGTAGCTCTTGTTGTTGTAGATGAGCTCGTATTGGCTGCCTTTCAGAGACACGATTTTCGGCTCTGCCCGGAAGTCTGCATCCTTGGCCATACCAAAGGTGCGCACTTTCATCAGCGGGCGCATTTCTTCGGCCAGGCGGCGGCCGTATTCGTCGTCTATGTTAATAACCGCGACGGACTTAACGGCCTTGTTGGCAGCCATTCGGTTAAAGAGCTGCTTTTTGGCTTGGTAGTAATCTTCCATAGTGCCGTGGTAGTCCAAATGATCTTGCGTCAGGTTGGTGAAGATGCCTACCCGGAAATCCGTACCTGTGGTGCGGTGCTGGTGCAGCGCGTGAGAGGACACCTCCATGGCCACGGCACGGCAGCCGTTTTTCACCATCTCTGCCAACATCTGTTGCAATTCGGCGCAGCCGGGGGTTGTGTTGTGAGAGGGTTTGCGCTCGGCACCGTTGTCGTAGAGGATGGTGCCGATAAGCCCGGCGCGTTGCCAAACAGCACGGAAGATGGCGTTGGTGAGGTAACTGATGGTCGTTTTGCCGTTGGTACCCGTTACGCCCAGCACCACGAGCTGTTGTGCGGGAAAATCGTTCCATGCGCTCATCAGCATGCCGTTAGCTTGGTGGCTATCGGGTACTTGTACCCAGCAAATGCCGGCTTGTGCGGCTTCTTCGGTGCAGGGTGTTTCCGCAACAATGGCTGCCGCCCCGGCAGAGATAGCCCCGGCTATGGCACTGTGCCCATCAAATTGTGTGCCCTTTACAGCAACATAACAGCAGCCCGGTATCACGCGGCGGCTGTCATCGGTAAGCAGACTGAGCGGCTTTTTAAGCTTGCCGCTGATGGTGGCTTCCGGCAGTACGGAGAAAAGTTGTTTGCTGTTCATGGTTGTTGATTCTGAGGAAAAGGATTAGCGCTTGTTTTGAGTGAGAGCCTGAGCCTGAGCCGCTTTTTTAGCGAGGTGCTCGGCATAGGCTGCCGGGTCGTTCGGCGGGATGTTTTCGTGCTCGATAAGGCGTTCTGCGATGGCACGGAAGATGGGGGCTGCAGCAGAGCCGCCGCCGCCGGCTACACCGTCCACCACGGTGAAGATGACGTATACCTTCTTGCGTTGCTCTTTCGGTTTGGCCATCTCGGCTTCCCAGTTGATGTTTTCATCTATCGGGAAGATGCCGGCAAAGGATGCATCGTGGAAGTTTTTAATATACTGTTTTGTTTTGGGATCCAGCTTGGTGGCCGTGCCGGTTTTGCCGGCAATGCGGTACCCGGGGATGGCGGCCAAGTGGCCGGTACCGCGCCCGAATCCCTCTCGCTTGGGGTTGAGTACGGTCTCTAACGCCAGCAGCATTTCTTTTGCCGTGCGCCGCTCCATAATGCGTACATTGTCGCCTTCTTTGGCCTCGCAGGTGTCGTACACCTTGCCGCTATCCGTATAGAGGGCATCCACCAAACGCGGTTTTACCTTAACGCCCCCGGTGGCCAAACTGCTGTATATTTGGGCTACATGCATCGGCGAGGAGCCTAAGCTGTACCCGTAAGACATGGTGGCTAAGTCCAGACGAGAGGCTTTTTGCGCATTTTTGTAACTGGCCCCGGGGAACATGGAGGGCAGCGTTACCGGCACCGGGGAGAACATGCCCAAGCGCTTCAGATATTCCAAATAACGCTCTTTGCCGCAGTAGGCAAATACAATATTGGCCGTTGCCGGGTTGCAAGACATTTTCATGGTATCGGCAATGCTCATGCGCCCGCTGAAGTGGCGGCTGCCGTCGGATATCTTTTTATCCATAACCATAAACGGACCGCATTCTACAGTAGCGTTTCTGGTAACGCGCGGATTGCCGTCTATGGCAGCAATACCGGCAATGGGTTTGAAGGTGGAGCCCGGGTTGTAGAGGGTTTGGCAGGCGTAGTTGCGCTCGCCGTTGTCTACCTTCCCGTCGCGGTCTTTGTAGGTGTCGTGCTCAAAACTGCCTCGCGGGGTTATAACCTCCAGCGTGTTCAGGTCGAACGAGGGGCGGTTGACCATGGCCAATATGTCGCCCGAAACGGCTTCCTGCACAATGACGCATCCCACGTCCGTCTTTAACTCCCGCAGGGCTTTGTCCAGCTCTTCTTCGCAAATGGTTTGAATGCCCATATCAATGGTTAATTGCAGGCTCAGGCCGTTTTGCGGTGCGCAGTAGCGGTCATCCAAATGCGGTATAATTTCGCGGCGTACGTTTTTGCGGTATTCGCGGTGCCCCGCACTGCCGGATAAGTGCACGTTGTACTGTGCCTCTATGCCGCCGGCCCCTTTAACATCAATAACGCCGGACTCGTTGACTTGGCTCACATTGCCCACAATGTGCGCTAAGCTTTTAGGATACAGGTAATTGCGCTTTTGCCCAACGGCTACGCTTACGCCTTTGATGCGTGCCTCATCGAGCGCGCGTTTCAGCTCCTCCGCTTTTTCCGGCTGAATATCTTTAACCAAATAGAACTCATGCGCGATGGAGACTCCCGGTTTTTCTCCGCGAGCCTTGGCTTGGGCAATTTGTTTTTCTTTTTGGTATTGGCCGATTTTATCCTGAATTTCTGCGGCGCTGAGGGGGATGTATTTTTGGGTGCAGCCATTGCCCGGTGTGGTAAAGCGAGCCAAGAGCTCCGACACCAGTTTGTCATGCTCCAAATAGTAGGCCTCGCACTTGGCTGTATCCCACTCCAGCAGCATTTTTGCGGCTTTGCCGTCTTTGATGCTCAGGCGGTGAATCTCTGCGCGCTCCTCCGGCGTAAACTCCTTACGGGCGTTCTCCAGCAATTCGCAACGTTTTTTGGCTAAGAGTCGCTCGCGTTTCTGCCGGTCGTCGGTTTGCAGCCATTCTTCGCTGCGGCATACAAGGTTATAGGCAAGGCCGTAGGTAACTTGGTTAATGTCTCGCAGGGCGTGGCGTTCTATTTTAACTTCACCCACGCATAAGTTAGCGGCAAGCGGCTCGCGGTTGCGGTCCATAATGATACCGCGTTGGGCAGGTATCATTTCCGTGAAAATTTCTTTTTCGGAGTTGCCGTGATTGTTGCCGCCATCGCCGGTTATTTGCAAGGCAATGAGTTGCCCTGCGATGACAACGGATATAGACATCATCACCGCACACAGCCAGAGGCATCTGCCTGCAAATGGTATTTTGGTTCTCATTGCGTTCGGAGAGGAAAAGAGTTATATACGAGTGGATTAGCGAGCGGCCGTGGCTTTTCCGCCTTCGATATCGCGGAAGCTGCGCAGCGGTTCAATTTGATGGGGAGCAATTTCGTTCAGATTGGTGCCAACGGCATCTAAGCGGCTCAACAGGTTCCAACGGTTGGTCAGCGTGTTGATTTTGGTTTGATACTCGTTGATGGCCAGATTATTTTTGGCGATAGAGAGGTTGATGGCGGCAATTTCTTTTTCTACCGTGGCTTGTTTGTTTTTGAGCACGGCATAGGTAACACCACCGGCTGCTGTGATGATGGCAAGGCATATCATCCACGCCAGTACAGAGTAACTGATGCGGCCTGCGTATCGGGAAGATGTGGTGTTGATGCCGGACATGGTGGTGCAGAATGTATTTTGATTAAAGCTTTTCGATGACGCGCAGTTTGGCACTGCGAGAGCGGGGGTTTGCGGTTAATTCTTCTTCCCCGGGGGTAATAGGCTTGCGGTAGACGAGCCGTGCCGCGTAATCCGGGTTAGGACGCGGAGCCGGCCACTCCGGGCGGTCGAGCTCCGCTTTGGTGACATGCTCGAAGTAGCGCTTCACGGCGCGATCCTCCAAGCTGTGGAAGGTGATAACGGCGAAGCGCCCGCCGCTCTTGAGCAGGCTTAACCCGCTGCGCAGCAAATCCTCCAAGGCCCCCAGCTCATCGTTAACGGCGATGCGCAGAGCTTGGAAGCTGCGTGTGGCCGGGTGTTGTTTGCCCTTGCGGGGCAGCACCCCGGCAATGATGTCTGCCAGCTGCTTGGTGGTGCAGATGCGGGATTTGGCGCGCTCTTGCACAATGCGGCGTGCAATGGCTCGGGAGGCGCGCTCCTCGCCATATTGCCAAAGGATGTCGGCAAGGTCGCTTTCTGCGTAGGTGTTCACAATGTCTGCCGCGCAGAGGGGGGCTGCCGGGTTCATGCGCATATCCAGCGGCCCGTCGTTCAGAAAAGAGAATCCACGCTCCGCACAATCCACTTGCGGCGAGGAGATGCCGATGTCGGCCAGTAAGCCGTCCGCTTGCTCCAAGCCTTGTTGGCGCAGCATCTCTGCAGCATTGCGGAAGTTGCCGGCCACAATGTGCAGGCGGTCTGCAAAGGGGGCTAAGCGTGCACGGGCGGCGGCTCGGGCGGCGGGGTCCTGGTCTATCCCCCATACCTCTGCCCCGGCTTGCAACATGCGCTCGGTGTGTCCGCCGCCTCCCAAGGTGGCATCTACCAGCACTTTGCCGGCGGCCGGTTGCAGGGCTTCCACCGCTTCTGCTGCCAACACGGTGACGTGGCGGAACTCTTGTGTGGCGGCCTGTTGCTCTGCCGCTTCCTCTGCGGCATCGGCCGGGTTACCGATGCTGAGCTGCAGGGCGGTTGCCTGCTGCGGGCTGAGGGCTTCTACCACGGTTTCGGTGTGCCATTGCATGCCTTCGGTAGCGGCTTGCCAACGCTGCACCATGGTGTCTAAGCTTTCCCCGGCGGGCAGTTGGGCCAGCACTTCTGCCCCGGCTGCATGCAGCTTGTAGGCCAGCGTGGCGGTGTCTTCCCGCAGCTGCGCAACGAGCGCGTCTGCGCGCGCGAAAGAAAAGGCCGCTCGTTCGCTCTCGATAAGAGGTTTCTCTATGTATTGAAAATCAATGCTTTTTAATTGCTCGCTCAGTTTACCCAGCAAGCCTCGGGAGCCTTTGGTACCGGCATCCTTCATCTGCGCCAAAACCGCCGCTTTTTGCGCTTTCCACTCCGCTAAATGCTCTGCAGATAAAGCACACGCCTCCCACATCAGCACCCGATAACAGGTGCCTTCCGCTTGTCGCGCAAAAACGCCGGCTGTGTGTGCGGTTGTCATGTAAGCATGTGGAATATTTTGTCCAAGTGCAGCTCTTTGAGTGCCTCCGGCGAGTTAGTGGCCTCGAAGTCCTCCGGCGACCAGATTTCGAAATGCGCCCCACGACCCACTATCGTGGCCCATTCCTTTAACCCGATGCGTTCCCTCTGCGCTTTTGGTATCAAAAGCTTGCCCTGAGAGCTTACCTCTGCCTCGAAACAGCAGCCGGTGATGCGCCCCACATAGCTGTCTATATCCCCGGGGGCTGCCCCGCGTGCCTGTGCCTGCTCGCGGATGTAGGCTATTTTTTCTGCAAAGGCTTCGCGCGTGTAGCATTTCATGATGCGGTATTTCTCATCACTGCATGCGGCTATCATCACCAGTGTTTCTCCTTGGGCTGCACGCCAGCCGGCCGGAATCGCCACTCGGCTCTTCGGATCCAGCTTATGCGTCACGTTGCCCGTGAACATCACTGTTGATACATTGTTCATGCTTTTGCGTACACTTTCCCTTACCGCTAGTACACTCTAATACACAACAAATGTCAATTCTTTTCTTTCAATTTTTGCTAAAAATTGCGTCTTATGAGCCAAAAAACGCCCATTTTTTACATTTTGGTGTTAAAATGGGGTGGGGTAGATGCCGAAAGTGTACTGAAGTGTCGGCCGGCATTAAAGTGGCGGCACGCTGGCCGGTGGTGGTGGGTCCGGCAGAATGGATAACAGGAGGCAAATGCTGATAATCAGCGCAATAAGAAGAGCCCAGAAGGTGGTTTTCTCCTCCGGGATATGCCAGTAGCGGCGTTTGAGGATAAGGCCGTTTATCACCTGCCACAAAATCAGCAGTGCGAACATGAAACTGCCCATCACTTCCATACACCCGCGCAGGTAGGCCGCCCATAGGGTAAGTGCCAACCCTAGGCTCAGCACAATGCAGCCCTTATTGTAAGGGAAACGGCTTGGGGAGGGCGGGGTGTGTTTCATTAAATGATAGAGCGGGGTGGTGGCGGTGGGCAGAAGTGCTTTCTGCCTCCGGCTCAGGAGCGCGCGCGCAGTTTGTGGAGCCGTTGTTCCATTTTGGGGCGCAAGTGCTGTTCTATCCAGGCATAGGCGGCCTCCAGCCCATCGGATTTGAAGATGCGGCCGATTTGGGCTTCCACACCGGTGGCGTTGCCGGTGAGCCGCAGAAAGTCGTTGCTGGTAAATTCGATAAACAGCTTACCGTCAATTTGCCCACGGAAAGAGAGTATCCATTCTCGCACATACAGTGCCAGTATGGCATCTCCCACCCATGCTTGGGCGCGTATTTTGGGGTCGAGGTCCGGTGGTAAAGCAGCCATGGCGTGTGGTATTGTTCAGAGTTGCGCGGCAGCAGGGGCGGGTTGTTGTGTGGGGGTATTTGCCTGCCCTTGGGGCGGCAGTAGCTTTTCTAAGCGGGTGCGTACCTCTTCCTCTGCATCGGGGCTCCAGTAGCCGGAGTCCAGCTCAATGGCCAAGGTGCTGTATGGTAGGCGCGTGTTGGTTTTAATGAATAAAACCCGAAACTTCTGCGCGGCATCCGCCAGTTGCATGGCAATGATGCGCTCATCCAAACGGTAGCAAAAACGCCCGGAAAGCAAGGAGGATACCTCTTTGGTGTATTCTGCCATGCCCGGTGCCAAGTGCTCCGGCACGGCCTCCATTTCATTGCAAACCCAAATACGCGGGGTGAGGGAGGCTTGCAACTCCAGCAAATCCAGCACTTCGCGGAAGGTTTCTGCCGTGCCGGAGGCCACCGTCATGGTATATACCCCCGCACCGGCGGGTATGGGGTAGGTGGGGTCTGCTATAACTACCCAGTTACGCGCACCAAGCTGTTGCAGCTCCGGGGCAATGGAGGCGCGCGTTTGGTCTATGAGCCCGATGCGCAGCGGCCCCGCATTTTGCGTGCACGAAGCCAACAAAGCGGCTGCCGAAAAAGCAGCCGCTGTTGCGGAAAATCTGGTAGTTTTGCGTGTCACCGGTAGGGCGGGTCAAAAGTGTGCTGCGTCAGCGCGAGGCACGCGGCTCTCGCTCGCCGGAGGTACCGGTACCCGGGCGCGTGGTAAACGGACCACCGCAGGTCGGGGCTTTCTCCGTAAAGGCTACGCCGGGCAACTCCGTCGGCTTGCCTTCCACCGGGAAATCCTTGCGCAGCGGGTGGTACGGGTACCCGTACCACCCGCTGCGCAAGGATTTC
>SUVM01000079.1 GCA_015062015.1 Akkermansiaceae bacterium
ATGTGCGGAGCCTTCAGCGGGCTCACCATGGTGGCAGGTTACTGCAAAGGCAACCTCAGCGGTGAGCCGGCGGACAAAGAGGTGGTGTTCTCTCTGGTGCGAGAGCTGGCAGGAGCTTTTACGGCAGAGTTTGGCACCCTCACCTGCCGAGAGCTCTTACATTTGGAAGAAGGCGTGCAGGAAAGTGCGCGGCCCAACGAGCGCACACGCGCCTACTACGATGCCCGCCCCTGCGAGCGCTGCGTTGCTTTTTGCGCCCGCAAGGCCGCAGAGTTGCTTAGTTGTTCAACATAAAAAGCACCTCATTCTCCGAGGTCATCAAACTCTTCAAAATCATCTGTGGCTTGGAGCTGTTGTTGCTGTCTGCTGAAAGGCGAAGCCGCAACCGTCACCACGGTGCCGATGGTTAACCCACCAACAGTCCCGACAACTGTGCAGGGAACATCCACCGCAACAGCCAATACCGCCGCAAGGGGGAATTTGTAGACGGCATCCCAACTATAAGTGCTTGGCAAGTAAACGTGTATTGCATCATAACGAGAATCTTTTGCCTTCCGTAAAAAGCAACCGGCATCGTAGCTCGTTCTGTATGCAGATATCCTGTGCTTCGGTAGCGGGCGTATCGACTTACAGTATTCGGCTTTCGACGCCGCCCAATTCTCTGCCGTAAAATAACATGGTGCCTTACCAGCCGGTGTTTTTTGCGAAACACCCACATAATGCCGCACGGCGTCTGCATCCATCAGCACATACATCGGCTGCGGGGCATACGCATCATGGTAACTGATAGGGAGCCGAAGCTCGCTATCGGGCACTGCCACCACGCCCCCAACCACCACGCGCTCCTCTTCGCAAACATAACGCACGCTTAACTTCAGGTAATATGCATCGCCCATGCGATAAATTTCCGGCGATTGTGAGCTGTCAATACGCGGTAGGTACACACAACTATCGGCCACGGCAACAGAGGTAGTAACCATGCACGAGGATAACAAGCCGACACATGCCGCCATGAGCAAAAAACACTTGTTCATGGCCTAAATTGTATCTCAACGGCACAACTGCGTCAAGCAGCAAAGTGCTTTACCTCAACACACAGAATATTTTTTCTTGCGCCGCCACCGGTATTAGCTTAAAGCTCGGAATCATCAAGAATTCTGGGCATATCGGGCTCCAACCTGCCCTCGTCGGTCATCATCGTGGGGATGGTGGCTATGCCCTCGCGTGTGAGCAAGGGAAATGCTTCGTCCGGGTTTTCTCCGTTTGCCATTGCAGCCAAGGCTGCGTTAGCACCGTCTATAAAGAAATCCACCAGCTTGATGCTCTTACCGATATTGGACTTAAGGTCCTCCAGATTGCGGCGGGCATCCGTCAGCATCTCCAAACGGTGCGGCAAAGACTCCTTACCGCGCACCGTGAGGTCAAAAAACTCTTTAATCTGCACCAGCGTCATACGCGCCTGTTTTAAGCACAAAGCACCAATAAGACAGCCGATGCTGTCTTCTCCGTATACGCGGCGCCCGGATGCCGTGCGCTCTACATGGCGAATAATCCCCTCCTTCTCATAAAACCGAAGAGTATGTACCGAGAGTCCGGTCTTGCGGGACAAAGCAGATATACTGTAACGAGCTGGTTTAGACATGGCCGTGCCGCAAATTTTAGCATAAAAATAATTAGAGTCAAGACTAACCTATAACTTAATTCCTACAATTTCACTTCCGATGCGCTTTTTTTGAGGTGAAAAAGCCCCATTCGGGCAAATATGGGTATTGATGGAAGCGTTATGTCATGGCGCGGGCTTGAAGTAGAGCGTGGGATATGGCAGAATGAAGTGAAGCCATGGACACCTTTTTATCAATACTGCAATCAATTGGCATCATTCTGATTGTCATTTTATTTTTCAACGTCATGATTTTCGTGCACGAGCTGGGGCATTTTTTGGCCGGCAAATGGCGCGGGGCCTACATAGACCGCTTCCAGATATGGTTTGGCAAGCCGATTTGGAGCAAAAAAATAGGCGGGGTGCAATGGGGCATCGGGTGGATACCGGCGGGCGGCTTTGTCTCCCTGCCGCAGTTGGAGGATATGGAGGGCATAGAGGGCAAGGCAGAATTGCCGGCAGACCTGAAGCCGCTCAAGGCAAAGGATAAAGTCATTATAGCCGCTGCCGGTCCGCTGTTTTCCTTATTGCTGGCGTTTTTCTTTGCATGCATCGTCTGGGGCATCGGCAAGCCGGTGACAGATGTACCGGACACACGCATCGGGTATGTGGCCCCCGGGTCTCCGGCAGAGAAAGCGGGCATTCTTCCCGGCGACGTTATCCGCAAAATTGACGGCGAGGACGTAAGCAAATGGATGGGCAACATGGAGGGCGTGAAAGAAAAAATCGCCCTGAGCGAGCACGAGCTCATTACCCTTACCGTAGAACGCGCCAAGGCCGATGGCAGCACGGAAATGCTGGATATCCGGACCGGATTCGACCAACCGGAAACCAAGTGGTGGCAACGCTCGTCCATGCGCCAAGTAGGCATTGCACAAGCCAACATCAGCATGGTGCATATGGTGGTGCCAAACTCCCCCGCAGCCCGAGCCGGGCTTAAAGAGGGACAACAGGTAACACACCTCAACGGGCAGACTATCCATACCTCCGTTGTACTGTACGAAGCGGCCAAAAAAGGCACCCCCATGGCCCTGACACTGAAAAACCCGGACGGCAGCGTGGTAGAAACCACCCTCACCCCCGTTATCCCCGAAAACTGGGAGGGCAAAGAAGGCGCACACCCGCTGGCCGGAGCCGTATGGGGTTCCCCCAAGGCAGAGTTTAACTACGAATACCCCACCCCATGGCAACAAGTAGGCCAAAGCCTGCGGTGGATGGGAATTACGCTGGACAAAGTTATTGCCCCCAACAGCAGCGTTGGTATGGAGCACATGTCCGGGCCGGTGGGTATTGGCTCTCACATGTACGACATGATGCAACTGCCGGGCGAAATCGGCTGGCGCCTGTTGCTGTGGTTTGCCGTTATTCTGAACGTTAACCTGGCCGTACTGAACATTCTGCCGCTACCGGTGGTAGATGGCGGGCATGTAACGCTGGGCATCATCGAAATGATTAAGGGCAAGCCCGTCAGCGGGGCATTCCTGAACCGCATCATGGTAGGCTTCATCTTCCTGTTGCTCTTCTTCTTTGTATACGTCACCTTTAAGGACGTAGGAGACATGGTAGGCAAAGGCAACGAGCTGCCGGAACCCGTATTCAACCTGCCTGCCCAACCATGAAGCACCTTCTTGCCCTGCTGGCAGCCACCGTATTGACGGTGGGCTGCCGCTACACCGCCCCCTCCGATTTCTTTGCCGAAAACTACACGCCTTGGCACTATGTACAACAGGCCCCGGCCGGGTTCTCCACGCACGATTTGGATGCCCTCGGCATAGCGGCCGACATGAAGTTTACAGACAAACACAGCGGCGACATCATCTATGTATTCCGCTCCCACCACACCCCACACTATCAGGGTGCGCCCGATAAACAGTTGGCCGAGGTCTGGCGCTTTAACGGCAAAACCAAACGAGCGGAAGGTATTTATACCTACCGCTACAACAAAATTTTCTGAATTAAAACGGCATTTCTGCATTTTGTTCTTGGAGAAAGCGAACAAGCATGCTAGTATAGCAACATGGTAAGAATACTTGCAGCAACAGATTTTACGGAAGACAATCGCCCGGTGCTCGAATTTACCGCCAACATGGCACGACAAACCGGGGGTAAGATGTATTTGCTCCATGCGGTGGAACCGTGCATGATGGATGCCGCCGGCAGCATGGCTGCAGATGACTTGCTGGGGGGCTTTGCCACCGTACCTGCTGTTAACGAGCCGCCCGAGAACTTGGTACTGGCCATGGCAGATCAACGCGCCAAAATGCTCGCAGAGGCCATCAGCAAGCAATACGATATACCCATTTACGGCAAGGCGGAAGAGGCGGATGACATTGTGAGCTGCGTGCACGATTTTTGCCGCCGCCACAATATCGACATCTTGGTTATCGGCAATCGCCACCATTCCCTGCTTACCTCCATTCTGCTGGGTAACACGGCAGAAAAACTGGTACGCGCGGCCAAGATTCCCGTAACCGTGGTGCCGTGCGGGCCAAAAGCGAAATGATTACCCTCGTATTCATCGGAGACGTAGTGGGGGAGCCGGGTAGGCTTGCCTTGGCGAGGGCTATACCCGAGCTTAAGCGAGAGCACAACATAGATGCGCTGATTGTTAATGCCGAAAACGCCGCGCACGGACGCGGCATTACCCCAAAACTGGCAAAGGACATCTTGGCCATGGGGGTGGATGTTATCACCTTAGGGGACCACGCTTGGGACCAACCGGAACTTGTTGATAAAATAGATACCCTGCCCCAAGTGTTGCGCCCGGTCAACTTCCAAAGCAACAACCCCGGCGCGGGCTCTTTTATCTTGCAAACAAGCAAGGGGAAAGTAGGGGTGCTCTGCCTCATCGGCCGCACTTTTATGCGCCCGGGGGCAGATAACCCCTTTACTGCCGCCACCACCGCCATAGAACAACTCAAAGCAGGCGGTGCCTCCGTTATCTTGGCCGATATGCATGCCGAAGCCACCAGCGAAAAAATAGCCATGGCCGTGCATCTGGATGGTGGGGCAACTGCCGTAGTAGGTACCCACACCCATGTGCAAACCGCAGATGCCCGAATTCTGCCCGGAGGAACCGCCGCTATTACCGATGCCGGCATGTGCGGGAGCCGAGACGGCATCATCGGCCGTAACGCTCAGGATGTGCTGAGAGCGCAGGTTTCTGCCATGCCCTGCAAGCTGGAAATCGCCGGTTGGCCTGTACGCGTCAGCGGGGTTATTATTACGGCAGACGCAACCACCGGCCGCGCCTTGCGCATAGAACCATTTAACAAAGATTATGATCGATGAGGAGAGATTTGGCGGCATTGCCCGCCTGTATGGGGTAGCAGGGGCTGCAAAACTTGCCGCAGCGCGCGTGGCCGTAGTCGGCATTGGCGGCGTAGGCTCTTGGGCAGCAGAGGCCTTGGCGCGCAGCGGCGTGGGCACCATCATTCTGCAAGATATGGATGAGCTTTGCATCACCAACACGAACAGGCAGATACACGCCCTGCAAGGCACCTACGGACAAGCCAAGGTAGAGGTAATGGCCAAGCGCTTGCAACTTATCAACCCTGCTGTGCAGGTGGAACAGCTTTTTTCCTTCTACACCGTATCGCACCCGGAGCGGTTGTTCGGCACACAGCCGGACCTCATTATCGACGCCATCGACTCCATGCGACCCAAAACACATCTGATAGCCGAAAGCCACAAACGCGGCATCCCCCTTGTTACCTGCGGCGGGGCCGGCGGGCGCATAGATGCCGCTTGCATTACCGTGGCAGACCTTGCCCGCACCTGCGGCGACAACATGCTGTCTCAACTGCGCAAAAACCTGCGCAAAGAATACGGATTACCCCTGCACGACAAATGCCCCGAGATTGGTATACCCTGCGTATACTCGCCCGAAAAGCCGAGATTTCCGCGTTGCGACGGCAGCGTCAGCTGCGAGCGCGAGCCGGGCCAAAAAGGCGGCATTGGGTGTGCCTCGGGCTTCGGCTCTGCCGCGCATGTTACCGGCACTTTCGGATTGATGATGGCGGGTACGGCCATCCAAACCCTTTTGGCGCTTGACTCCGCCTCTCAAAACAAGTAGACTTGCAATACCACGACCTCCCCCCCCCTCATAGTAACCCATGTTCAGACGTTTTTTCATCCCTCTGGTAACCATCCTGGCAATGCAAACAACAGCAGCAGAAATATGCGAAGCGGATTTATTGCGGAGCGGCAGACGCATGGTGGTGTTGGATGTGCCGCAAGACAAAAAACTGGTGGGGCATGCCCCGCAAGGTAAAAACCTGCTCATCACAAACGGGGCCAATATTCTGTGGCAAGGAAAAGACGGAGAAGCTTTTGAGATACCCGGCTACTGCAAAAAGCTTTATCTGCTGAGCGAAACGGCAGATACCTGTAAACAGGCAGAATTACGGTGGGAGACAACCCATGTGCAAAGCGCCAAACATGGTAAAAAAATACAGGTGTCGGCAAATGGCAGCAATGGGTGGGGTAAGATGCAGGCTGCCGTCGGCACAGATGCCGGGCCGGCACTACGGAGGCTGTTGGGCAATGCTCTTTGGCACGGCTGCTGCGGCAGCGAAGTGACGATTGATATACCCAAGGGAGAGTACCATTTCTACCCGGAGGGGGCTCTGCCGCTCAGCTACTATATCTCCAACCACGACCAACAGGACCTGCAGCCCGTCGGCGTGCCGATTGTGGGACAAAAGAAACTCAAAATCAACGGCAACGGCTCCACCTTCGTCTTTCATGGGGCTATGCAGCCTGTGCTCCTTATGGACTGCGAGGACGTGCAGCTGAACGATATTACCATTAAGCACGATGCCCCCTACTACAATGAAGGCAAAATTGTGGAAATAAAAGACGGCTGCACCACACTGGAGTTTGCAGAGCAGTTCCGCTGGCAAGTGCAAGACGGGGCCTATTACCTGATGGGAGATGGCACCCCCCGCAAACCCGGGGCAGTATTGGCCTTCGAGGCAGACGGGCGCATGGTGGCTACCGGCAAAGCGGGGGATATGCCCTGGCCCAACAAATGCGAGCAAATAAGCCCCACCCAAGTAAAATTTTATAACGATGCCGCCAAATTAGGGCTTAAAGAGGGGCAAGTGTTGGTATACCGCCACTATGGGCGCCCGCACCCCGCCATGGTGCTGTACCGCGCCAACGGCACAACGCTCAACAAGGTAGTGTTTCAGGACAGTCAGGGCATGGCTCTCATCGCCCAACGCAGCAAAGACATCACCATCAACGGCGGGGGGTGCATTTGTGCGCCGGGGCGCGTTTACACCGTATCGGCAGATGCCACACACTTCTCCAACTGCGCAGGTACCATCACAGTAAAAGATGCTACCTATGAAGGGATGATGGACGATGCCATTAACGTACACTCCACTTGCTTAAGCATCCACAAGGTGATAACCCCCACAAAAATCATTGCCCGCTACATGCACCCGCAAGCCGTGGGATTCGAGGTTTTTGAGGCTGGCGAGCACATACAATTCATCAAAGGACAAACGCTGGAGAACCACCCGAAGCTCGGCAAGGCCGCCACAGTAAAAAAACAGGATGAAAACCACCTGCTCATCACCCTGGAAGAGCCCCTGCCCCACGGTATAGGCGAGGGCGATGCCCTGGAAAATGCAGACTGGTACCCGGCAGTTAACTTTGTGGGCTGCACGGTACAGCACAACCGCGCACGCGGCACCTTGTTTACCACCCCCAAGCCCGTATTGGTGCAAGACTGCCGTTTTTTGGGGTCCAGCGGCTCTGCCATTCTGCTGGCAGGCGATGCCCAGGGATGGTACGAAAGCGGGCGTTGTCTGGATGTAAAAATTATTAACAATCTGTTTGACCACAACCTGATACAACGCTACCAATTTACCGAGGGCATCATCTCCGTCTACCCCATGGTAAAACACCCCAACCAACAAACAGAGCGTTACCACAAAAACATACTCGTGGAAGGCAACACTTTTCTTACCCACCGCGTACCGCTTCTCTACGCTATCTCGGCAGATGGTATCATCTTCCGCAACAATACCGTTAAGTTTGACGATAAACATGCCCCCATGCACAACAAGCAGCCCTATGTGCTGCAGCATTGCGGCAAAACAGATTTGCAACAACTCTAACGCCCCACCACCCCACCCATGAAGTTTAACGACCGCACCGCACGCCCCAATAAACACACCACCCGCCCGGATGACCGCACACGCACCAAAGGCCAACCCCATTACGACAAGCCCCCAACCAAAACCGTTGTAAAAGCGCTGGATGAAGGTACCCTGCAAGACATTCTGGCAACGCACCCTCAGGGGCTTTACCTCGTGCTGGACTGCGTGCAGGACCCGCACAACCTCGGGGCTATTCTGCGCACGGCAGACGGCGCAGGGGTGGCGGCTGTGATTACCCCTAAAGATAAATCCGTCGGCATCACAGAAACCGTGCTCCGCGTCTCCGTGGGTGCGGCGGAAAAAGTACCCTTTGTACAAGTTACCAATCTGGCACGCACCATGAAGATGATGAAAGAAGCAGGCATCTGGTTTGTCGGCACATCGGACCACGGGGACAGAGACCTGTATGCCATGGACCTCAAAGGCGGCATTGCCTTGGTTATGGGGGCAGAGGGCGATGGCATGCGCCGCCTCACCGAAGAAAACTGCGACTTCCTCATCCGCATCCCCATGCATGGCAGCGTCCCCTGCCTCAATGTATCCGTAGCCACGGGGATTTGCTTATACGAAGCCGTGCGCCAACGCTCCCTCTGCAAACCGTAACTACCGCACATGCCCACCATAGAAACCATAGAGCCGCCCCCGGGGGCAGTGGTGCGTTTTGTGTCCGACCTGCACTTGGGGCACGAACGCTGCGAAGCCCCGGATATAGCTACCCTTGCTGCAACCCTGACACAAGGCTGCAACATACTGGTGCTGGTGGGAGATACGGCAGAAACCCGTGTATGCGATTGGCAGGAGCGCGGCATACGCCTGCGCGACGAGCTACGCCGCGCTTGCCGCGAAAAGGGCGTTCAAACGGTAGAAATTGCCGGCAACCACGACCCCGACACAGAGCCCCTGCTCATCCGCTTTTGGGGCGGCAAAGTAGTAGCCATGCACGGGCATGCTCTTTATAAGGAAGTAGCCCCGTGGAGCTGGGAATACCTCCGCTTCAAAAAGGAATGCCACCGCCTTATTGCCGGTTATGGGGACTGCGATACAAACTTAGCCTCCCGCCTCGAGCTTTCGCGTGCCATGTGCCGGCTCACACCGCCCATCTTGCGCCGCAAAGGCATTCGCAACAAATACCTGCGGGGGCTGCTGCATTGTTTCTGGCCTCCGCAACGCCCCCTCAACATCATCCGTTGCTGGCTCACCTGCGGTAAACGTGCCGCCCGCTTTGCTAAACAGTATTTCCCCGATGCCCATACCCTCGTGCTCGGTCATTTTCACCGCTCCGGGCATTGGAAATTCGCCCACCGGCATATCTACAACACCGGGGCATGGTTCCGCCACGCCTCCCCCTACCTCCTCGATATGCAGGATGCGCGCGTCCTCCAATATAAAAAATTGCGCGCTTTGAAATAAATTTCTTGACGAATCGCTGCATTACGGCATAATAATAACAAATATTATCTGCCTATGCGCGCAAAAAACATATTACGCTACAATTATAAGAAACAGGCGTTCCAAGGGTGGCGCCTGGCCATAACGCGCAAAGGCGAAAAATTCGTCAAATACTTTGCAGATAGTCGTTACAGCGACTATCGGGAGGCATTTAGGGCGGCTGTAGAGGCACGCAACGAAATACTCAGAGAGCTCAAGAAACCCGGGGCCAATCCCACGGTTGTCTTTGCCGCAGCCCATGAGTGGCTCAAAGACACCGAGGGAGAAAACTAAAAGCCCCCCTCAAAAAAAACGCAAGAAAGACAGAAAAAAACTAAAAAAAACAAAATTGAGCTTGACAATCGAATAAAAGAGAGTAGAATGTGCGCCTACAAAGTTATGGCTAAGAAAAGCTGGATCGAAAGAAA
>SUVM01000080.1 GCA_015062015.1 Akkermansiaceae bacterium
GCCGCAAAAACATACTACATGAAAAAGCTGGAGGACAAAAAGAATTGGAGAAAATACTCCTACTTCCTCGGCCAATGGCATAGCGACGACATCATCCCCGAAATCATTGCCCTGCGCGATGCTTGCGACGAAAACGACGCAAAGGATAAAAAGAACGCTGAAATGATGGATACCGCCATCATGATGGTGCTCACCCAAAACCGCGACCGCGATACCGAGAAAGCCAAAGAGCTGCTGCGCCTCGCCTACGATAGTTTTGATGAAGACACCTCCGGCATTCAGGCGCTTCTGGACTATGTTGATAACGAAAACAACAAAGGGGCTGCGGATTACCAAGAGAAGGTGGACGAATACAACCGCATGGAAAAAATCCTCAACCAGAAGAAACGCGTCATCGCGCGCCTGTCCACCCATGTAACCGCCGAGTTTGATTGGGTGAATGCCATCCTGAAGGACATAGAGGACGAATGCTCTCGCGTGGAAAACAGCAGCAACCACAACGAGCTCTCCCAACAAATTACTAATACCCGCAACAAGATTAAAGAAAACATCGCCAAACAGGCAGAAAAAGAAGCTGCCCAGGCCAATAAGGATAATAACGAGTAATACACACTCCTCCCCCCTACTCTGCCCCCTCCCCGTCTGCCGGTGTGAGGGGGCTTTTTTTCTTCCCACACAAGATTAAGGGCGTTAACACGTCCATACTTTCACTATCCGCATTTTCGGCAAGCCGCAGGTTATACCAAAGCCTGCGGCTTATTTTTCCTCGATATTTCGAGACAAAAAGGGGCAAAATGACAAAAAACTATAAAATTATGCTTGCAAATCCTGAATTTTTCTGTAAAATTCGGGTGTCACCATGACATCGAGCTGTAGCGCAGTCTGGTAGCGCGCTTCGTTCGGGACGAAGAGGTCGCAGGTTCGAATCCTGTCAGCTCGACTCATTTGATTTTGGGATGCCGCACTTGGCGGCAATTGGCTACTGGGGGAGGATGACACAGCAGGATATAAGCTCCCCCACAGTCAACGGCACACGGCCCGGTGCCTTCCCCGCGACGGGAGTTCCTTTTACAACCGGCCGAAACCACCCGAAATCTGACGGGTGGCCGGCATTCCTTGCGTCGCGAATACTTTTTTCGCAAAACAACAATGCTACACCTTCCCTGCATCCCTGCGATTTTTTTCCACACACACACCACACCAACCAGCAAGACAATGTCCGGTCACAACAAATGGTCCAAAATTAAGTTCACGAAGGCTGCAGCCGACGCGAAAAAAGGCAAAATATTTGCCCGTTATTCCCATGAAATCACACTGGCAGCAAAAAGCGGCGGTGGAGATATAGACACCAACCCGCGTTTGCGTGCCGCCATCGAAGGGGCTAAAGCCGCCTCCATGCCCAAAGACAACATCGACCGCGCCGTTAAAAAAGGCACCGGCGAGCTGCAGGGCGAAACCATTATGGAAGTAACCTACGAGGGCTACGGCCCCGCCGGCACCGCTTTCATTGTAGAAGTGGCCACCGACAACACCAACCGCTGCTCCTCGGAAATCCGCACCATTTTCTCCAAAAACGGCGGCAACATGGGCACCCCGGGCTCTGTGGCTTACCAGTTCGACCGCAAAGGCCAGGTAAGCGTGAACGACCCCGCATTGGACGAAGACGGGGCCATGGAGCTTGCTATGGAATGCGGAGCGGATGAATTTGAAGAGGGCGAAAACGAAGGCGAGTGGGCATTTCTTTGTGGGCCTGCAGACTTGGCAGCACTCTCCGAAGCCCTGACGGCCGCCGGCAAGAATGTAACCGGCATGAAACTGGTATCCATTGCTCAGAACCCGACAGATATCACCGATGTAGCCACAGCACAAAAAGTGATGCGACTCTTTGAGCGTTTGGACGACTACGATGACACGATGAACGTGTTCTCCAACTTTGAGATAGACGACTCCATTCTGGAGCAACTGTAAGCTACACCACCACCGGAGTAAACGGCCCGCCAACTCCGAATATTCTGGATAAGGCGGGCGGCATGAAGCACCGCCCGCCTCTTTCCTTTTTCTTCCTCCATCCTCCCCCCCCTTTGTTACGCACACGCGCCATGAGCGAATTCGCACACAACCCGCAATCCCCCCGTCCCAACGTTCGGAGACAACGCTTTACCCGCGACCGCCAACAACAAGACACCCGCGAACCGCACGCCGACTTCCGCCCGCGTACCAACAACCGTTTTGAGCGCAACGGCACCCCGCACGGTAATACCCATGGCAGCAACAACTACCGTAACAATAATAATAACAACAACAATAACTTCAAAAAACGCCCAATCCCTAAACAAAAAAAGCCTTTCAACAAACCGCAACCCATCCCCAAAACCGGGCGCGCCTATGTACCGGTAGGCGAGCCGGAGGAGCTTACCGGGCTGCTGGAAATCACCCCCAAGGGATTTGGCTTTGTACGCACGGCAGAGAACAATTGGGCCCCATCCGCAGAGGCTGTTTATGTACCGGCAGACCTTATTACTACGCATAAACTGCGCCCCTATGTGCAAATCACCGGCATGGCACAGCGTTACGAACGGGGTCACCAGCTCACCAACATTTTGTCCGTCAACGGGTTGCCGCCGGAGCAAGCCGCCGCAGCCCCGCACTTTGAAGACCTCAAAGCCGTCAATCCCAACCACCGTCTCACCTTCGAGACGGCCCCCACTCGCTACACCACCCGCACCTTAGATTTAGTAGCCCCTGTAGCGAGAGGGCAACGCGGCCTTATTGTAGCCCCTCCCCGCACCGGCAAAACCACCCTGCTGATGCACATTGCCCAAGGAGCCCTGCACAACTACAAGGATGAGCTTCACCTCATCATACTGTTGGTAGACGAGCGCCCGGAAGAAGTCACCGAATTTCGGCGAGCCCTGCCGGATGCCGAGATTTTTGCCTCCAGCAACGACAGCGGCGTTAAAGAGCACTGCCGCATGGCGGAAATGTGCATCGAACGCGCCAAACGCCTTGTGGAAAACGGCCGCCACGTCCTCATCCTCATGGATTCCATTACCCGCTTGGCACGCGCCTACAACAATGCGGACCGCGGCACCGGGCGCACCATGAGCGGCGGTATCGACGCACGCGCGCTGGAGACGCCCCGCCGCCTTTTTGCCGCCGCACGCAACACCCGCACCGCCGGTTCCCTCACCATCCTGGCCACTGCCCTTATCGAAACAAACTCTCGCATGGACGACCTCATCTTCCAAGAGTTTAAGGGCACCGGCAACATGGAGCTTGTGCTCAACCGCCGCATTGCAGAGATGTACATCTACCCCGCCGTGGATATTTTGCGCAGCGGCACCCGCAAGGAAGAGCTCATTCTGCCCGAATGGATGATGGAAAAAATCCATATCATACGCCGCGCCCTTGCCGGCCACCGCCCGCCGGAGGCTATGGAGCGCCTGCTTTTCTTCCTCAAAAAATTCTCTACCAATTCTCAAATGCTCATGGGCATTAAATCGAGGGGGTAAAACTGATTTGCTTTTTCAAAAAGCCACAGTTGGTTTTCAGCTGTGGCTTTATTATTTAAGGCGTACCGGGCGAGCCAAAGGCGCCCCCGTCCCCCCCAGTTTACACAAAACGAGCCGCAACCCCAAAAACCGGGGAGCGGCTCGAACCATTTGCAGAATAGGCGGAAAAAATCAGTTAAGACGGAAGGTGATGCGCGCCTTCGTCATATCGTAAGGAGAAACCTCGATTTTAACGCGATCACCCACAACAAGGCGGATAAAGCGCTTGCGCATTTTGCCGGAGATATGAGCCAAGAACTCATGCCCGCTGGCTACTTTAACGCGGAACATGGTACCTGCGAGCACAGCAGAAACCACGCCCTCCATCTCAATCTCCTTCTCGCTATCTTCTTCGACAACGACTTTCTTCTGCTTCACGGGAGCGGCAGAGGGGCGCGCACCGCCGCGAGCATTGCCGTTATTGCCGGGGCGGGAACCGTTATTATTACGCTGCTGCGGCTTACCGCCGCGGTTATTGTTCTGAGGAATAGCCATTATATAAAATACTCTTGTTACCGGGCGTGCACCAAGGTAGCGCGCGCCGCACGCCTAGTTTAATATCCAAAAGCATTCTTGGCAAGCGCTTTTTACAAAAATTCGAAAAAAAAGAACAAAAAAAGCATCGAAAACACAAAAAGCGGTTGACATACACTGAAAATAGGAGTAGAATCCCTCACCCCGACCTAGGAGGGTCGAACGGCGAAAGCCCAAACAGGATACAAAATATAGCAATTATGAAAACCTTCTCTGCCAAAGCCCAGGAAATTGAGCGCAAGTGGTATGTGATCGATGCCGCCAACCAGGTACTCGGCCAGGTTGCCGTGCAGGCCGCCAACTTGCTGCGTGGAAAGAACAAGACCATCTTCACCCCGCATGTAGACTGCGGTGACTACGTCATCGTTGTTAATGCCGACAAGGTGGTGCTCACCGGCAACAAAGAGCGTGCCAAGATCTACACCCGCTACACCGGCTACGTTGGCAATCAGGTTGTAACAACCCCCGCCAAGCTCCGCCGCAACCATCCGGAGCAAATTCTTGAGCACGCCATCCTCGGCATGGTGCCGCACACCCGCCAAGGCCGCGCTCAAGCTGTTCGTCTCAAGGTATATGCCGGCGCAGAGCACAAGCACGCTGCCCAGAACCCGGAAGCTGTTACAATCGCCTAACCCCCTTTTATAAACCATGTCCACAACTCCTTACAACGCAACAGGTCGCCGCAAGGAAGCCATTGCTCACGCTTGGCTCACCCCCGTTGAAGAAGGCAAGTCCGGCAAGATTACCATCAACCGCCGCAGCTTCGAGGAATACCTCCCCACAGACGCTCTTCAGAACGTTGTTCTTCAACCTTTCTACGCCACCAACACCATGAAGAAATACGATGTTCGCATCGTCTCCAAGGGTGGTGGCATCCATGGCCAGACCGGTGCTATGAGCCTTGCTATTGCTCGCTCCCTGGTCATGCTCAACGAAGAGTTCCGCTCCGCCCTGCGCGAGCAAGGTCTCCTCACTCGTGACTCCCGCATGAAGGAGCGCAAGAAGGCCGGTCGTCCCGGTGCCCGCAAGCGCTTCCAGTTCAGCAAGCGCTAATGCGCTCTGCGGCTTTCTCACGGCCGTACCAAAGACCCTCTTACAAACCCTGCGCGCTCTGCCGCGCAGGGTTTTGTGTTATGCATCTGCGGGGCACAAGCCCCGTTCTTTACCGAGCCTCCGCAGGCGGCGGGGTTCACATGCAAACGGCAAAACGCTCAATCAAAAAAAATCCATCAACGGCGGCGGGCGAGGCGCAAAAGGGCATCGTATGCCAAGGGAACGCCCATAGCAGCCGCCTTGCGGTACCACCAAGCCGCGAGCTCGGGGCTTTTGGGAGCACCATTGCCTAATTCAAAACACTCGCCAAGGCGATATGTTGCGCCGGAATGCCCCATGCGGGCAGCCTGTTCAAAACAAGAGACACCGCCGGAGGGGTCCCTTGGGCAACCAATGCCTTTGAGGTAACATTTGCCGAGTTGGTACAGGGCATCGGGGGTACCGGCGCGTGCAGCTACGTCGTACAACTGCACGGCGCGCTCGTAGTTGCGGGGGCCACCCCGACCACGCATCAGGCGTTTTGCCAGGTGCATGCAGGCATCAGGGTCTCCGGCATCGGCGCGTCTCTGCAAATCATCGCTCATTTGACTATAACATTAAGATCCTGCAAATAAGCGGTAATACCATTCAAAATCATCTGCACGGCAATCATGACCAAGATGGTACCCATTAAACGGGTAAGGGCAACCGTGCCTTTCTCGCCCAAATACCCCAAGATTTTACCGGAGGAAAACAGCAACAATGCCGCAGCAAGCCATGCCAACAACATGGCTGTTATACCCTCTGCCACCTTATCCTCCGTGGCAGCCATGGCAGCCTGCATCATCACCAGCGAAATGGCGGCAGGCCCCACGATAAGCGGCATAGCCACCGGCACGATAAAAGGCTCTTCGGATGGGTTGTGCGCCTGCGGGTCGTGCGAGGCAACGGAGGGGAACACCATGCCCACTGCAATCAAAAAGAGCATAATACCACCCGTCAGGTTGAGCGAGCCGCCGCTGAGCCCCAAGCCGCCCAATATCTCGTCTCCCAAAAAGAAAAAGAGGAACAAGAGCACCAGCACTATAAGCATCTCTCGCGTTAGCACACCCATGCGGCGCTTAGGTTCTATCTTTTGCAATAAGCCTTGCACCAAAGGAGCATTGCCGGGAGGATCCATCACCAAAAAAAGCGCGCTCGCAGTGGCAACAATGTACGACCAATCCATAGCAATATAAACAAGTTAAAATTCTTTTCGGGAGAAAATGTATGTAGCAACCAACAAATGCAACAGCATGTAACCGGCGGCTATCAGCGCCAGCGTGCCAAGCATCCCCCACGTCAAGGGGACTCCGGCCGTTGCGGTGTCGGCCACGTTAAAAATATTGAAATCCGGCAAAACGACGCGCAGGATTTGCTCGGAATAGGCAGCGGCATCCCCCGAGCCGGCGCCGGACACCCCGGCTTGCAGCCCGGCAACGAGCTGATGCTGAAACATGCCCAAAAAGTAAGCGCCGAGGGCAAAAATCATGCTCACAATCGTGCCGCTGGTAAAGCAGGAAAAGAGCAGCGTGAGCCCCGTAAGCACCCCAAAGCCCATAAACATGGCAAGTACCGCGCGCTGCGTGTTCCAGGAGTTGCCGGCTTGCTGCACAAAAGTGATTTGTTGTTCGATGGCCTGAGGGCTCATCCCCTTAGCCGCCATTACCTCGGTATATTGCGTGCAAAGTGACGCTTCTCGGAAATAGAGTACCCCCACCATCATGGCATCCATAAGCAACAGCATGAGCAGCAACACCAGCCACACGCCCAGCAATTTGCCGAGCAAATATTCAAAACGCGGCACCGGTTTGCAGAGAATGGTGTACAAGATGCGGTCCTCCGCATCGCGCGGTATTAACAAGGCTGTAGCCCCAACACAAAAAATAAGGCCAAACAGCTGCATGCAACCCATTGCCACATCTTTGATAAGCTGCAACTGCTGCACGCCCCGAGTCTCTACCCCGAGCTGCCCGTGATAGGGCAAAAATTGCAAGGCCATAAAGCCCACGCCAAACACAGCAGGCACCAAAAAAAGGCGCATGCGTATCAACTGGGTGAAGGTAACGCCGGCCAAGGCAGCTACCCGCGCCGGCATATTTGCCAAACTGCGCACCCCCTCCCTCATGGGCTTATGGCACCGGTTGAATTACTTGCGGCGAGCCTGCTCGCCGGCCTCTATAAGCTTCCAGAACGAGCGGGAGTTGCCCAATTTTTGGTCCTCGGACCCCGCCCCCATGCCGGAGCGGAACAAAAAGTCCTTAAGAGAATCCGCATGCAACACGCGCTGCACTACAACGGCTCCGTCCTCCATCGTAAAATAGATGCGGTAATCTTTGGAGCGGTAGCGGAAGATTTTTTTACCGTCGCGCTCTACCACACCGAAGCTGGGGTCCTCTTTCTCGCCGGAAAGGAAGGCCTCGTCCACCTTAAACCCGGAGATAAGCTCTAACTGCTCCAGCGTAGGAATGGCCGATACCTCGTGGGCACTGATTTCGTTGAATACTATCTGATGCATCGGCTTAAGTATACTCTAAACCCCGGCCACGGGCAAGCCTAAAGTATGCCCGCAGGGGCATTTTTTCAGGCAAGATCTTGCGGTGCCTCCTGCTGCGCGGGCTTGCGGTTTTTGTAGTGAGTGAGCGGGGTGGATTTTTTCTTTTTCTTGGGGGAGAAGTAGTCGGGATGGGCAGCAGCCCATGCTTCGTACAGATCCGGGCGGTTGGTGCGGGTGCGAGCCAAGGCCTGCTGCAGCTTCCACTCTGCAATGGCTTTGTGATTGCCGGAGAGGAATACCTCCGGCACGGGCATACCGCGAAATACGTTGGGCTTAGTGTAGGCCGGGGCCTCTAACAAGCCGTCGGAGAAGGATTCTTCTTCGCTGCTACGGGCATCCCCCAAAGCACCGGGTAACAGGCGCGCCACGGCATCTATCACCACCACGGCGGCAATGGCCCCGTTGGTGAGAATGTAATCGCCAATGGAAAGCTCCATATCCACGAGAGCATCTATCACGCGTTGGTCCACCCCTTCGTAATGGCCGCAAACAAAGATATAGTGGGCATCCCCGCCATCGGCACAGGGGGCGGCCAGCTCTCGCGCCACGGGTTGAGAAAACACCCTGCCCTGCGGGGTCATCAGAATCACTTTGGTGTTCTCTCTGCGCAGCTCTTCGATAGCCGCAAAAAGGGGCTCACACTTCATCAGCATGCCCTGCCCGCCACCGCACAGGTAATCGTCTGTACGGCGGTGTTTATCTTGCGCCCAATTGCGGAGCTGGTGGGCGCGCACCTCGATAATCCCTTTATCGGCGGCACGCCCCATGATGCTTTGCGAGAGCGGGGTGGATATCAGCTCCGGGAAAAGGGTGAGGACGTCTATTTGAAGCATGGCGACGTGCTGCTTTTACATATTATGGCGCAACATGCCCTCAATATAAGCATCTATGTTGCCGTCCATCACATCCTGGATGTTGCCGGACTCTACCCCGGTACGCAGGTCTTTAACCATCTGGTAGGGCTGGAAAACGTAGGAGCGAATTTGGTTACCCCAAGCAATATCCCCCTTTTCGGAGTATTGGCGGTCTGCCTCGGCGCGCTTGCGGTCTTCCTCTAACTGGATGAGGCGGGCCTTGAGCATGCGCATGGCTTCCTCTCTGTTACGGAGCTGGGAGCGCTGGGTTTGGCACGCTACGATAATGCCGGTAGGAAGGTGGGTAAGGCGCACGGCGGTTTCCACTTTGTTAACATTCTGCCCGCCTTTACCGCCGGAACGGTAGGTATCCATCTTCACGTCTGACTCTTTGACCTCAATCTCCACATCGTCAGAGATATCGGGCGTAGCATCCAGAGAGCAGAATGAGGTATGGCGCTTACCGGCAGAGTCGAAGGGGCTCATGCGCACAAGGCGGTGGATACCGCGTTCGTTCTTAAGATAACCGTAAGCGTATTCGCCATCCACCTTAAAGGTGACGGAGCGGATGCCGGCTTCATCGCCATCGGTGCTTTCCATCACCTCGGTATTAAAGCCATGGCGCTCGCAATAGCGCAGGTACATGCGCAGCAGCATAGATGCCCAGTCACAAGCCTCTGTACCACCGGCGCCGGCATGGATGGTTACATAGCAGCCGGAGCTGTCGTGCGGCCCGTTCAACAGGGTAATCAGCTCAAACTCCTCCAGCCGCTTCTGCCAAGCCGCATACTCCGTAACTGCTTCTGCCGCAAAATCTTCGTCATCCTTCGCCATTTCGATGGCTACTTCTATGTCATCCAACCCGCTTTCCAAGGCTCGGAATTGCTCCAAACGGCGTTTCAAGGGGTTTACCTCTGCCATCAAAGCACGAGCGGCGGTGGGGTTATCCCAAAAATCGGGGGCGCTCATGCGCTCATCGAGTTCTGCAACTTTGGCTTCTAAGGTGGCGGGGTCAAAGATAGCTCCCGAGCTCGGAAAGACGGCTGCGCATGGCCTCCGTGTCAAGCGTCGAGAGATCATAATTAGTCGGCTGGTTATCCATACGG
>SUVM01000081.1 GCA_015062015.1 Akkermansiaceae bacterium
GAGCGAAAATGGCCCAATTTCATCCATAATTTATCGAATAAAGCGAAAAAATTGTTGAATTGAGTTCAAAATAATGTTACGTTGCCCTCGGACAAACGAAAACAACCACTAATTAGAAGTTCCCATAGATTTAGAACGCCGGAACCATTGTTGGTTAGTGCCAGTGTCACCTCTCCATCTGTGCCGACAGTGTAGGTGATGTTACCGGTATCGGAGGCAGTGACACTAAAATTGTCGTGATCCAGAACAAATTTATCTGTAGCCTGATAGTAACTCGCTTTCCATTGTTTTGCTTGATTATTATCACTGCTACCTAAACTAAACAGTACAGGGTATGGATTGTAACTGTTATCTTTGTCTATTTTAAGTTTTACAAGCATGGAAAATTCATCGGCATAACTGAGTTTGGCGGAAGTCTGTTGAAAAGAGAATTTATTAAGGTCTAAGGTGATAGCTCCATTGCTGATGGTGTAGTTGTCTCCCATTGTTATCTCGCTGATGGTGACTCCGGTTGCGGTGTAGAGAGAGATGCCGCTCGTTGAGGTGAAATCCGCATCCCAAATGACCTGTGGTATCGTATTTGCCTGTGCCATTCCGGCTAGTGCAAGAAGTGTGATGATTGTCTTTTTCATGTTTGTAAGAACTGTTTTTGAGTGTTCGGAAGCGGCTCTGTCGAGCGCATTTGTTACCTCGCGCGATAGGAGTACACATGCCCTCGTTCCGAGCCGATGAGCGTATTCTACAGCATTCTGAATGCTGGTATTATCCGTTTTATTGATTTATGAATGGGTTAGGATAAAATATAGGGCGGTTCTTCACCCATGGCAAGATTCCGTGCTTTTATTGAAGTGCAAAATAATCAATAAATTCCGCTTTTTAGGCTTGCATCAGCATTCAGAATGCTGATGCAGGGGGGGCGGGATAAATGGTGCGGTAAGTCAGAGTTAAAGCTTGCAAAGGGAAAGAATTTTGCGATAATGGGCGCGCGTCATGTTTAATCAGGAAGTTATAACAGAGGCAGAGATAGCCGGGGTGCAAGTGCCTGCGGGTAACGCTGTTATTTTGCCGGAGGGCTCGCGTATTTATATCACGCAGATGTTGGGTAATTCCGTTACGGCTGCTACGGATATAGGCCTGGTGCGCATTACCCGGGCAGAAGCCGCGCGCGGTGGTATTATACCGCCCGAGGAGCCTAAACCGCAGGAGGATATGTCTTCCCTTACGCTCGAAGAACGCGTTTGGAAGGTGTTGGGTAATGTGTACGACCCCGAGATACCTGTAGACATTGTTAACCTGGGATTGGTGTACGAGGTGGAGGTGGTGCCGCAGCCCGAGAAAGGGGCCTATGTGCATGTGTTGATGACGCTGACGGCACCCGGCTGCAGCATGGGACCGCATATTATGGCAGAGGCAGAGGCCGGTATTTATGCCTTGGAGGGTGTGGCCGATGTGAATGTGGAGTTTGTGTGGGACCCGCCGTGGAGCCAAAATATGATGACCGAGGAAGCCCGCATGCAGTTGGGCCTCATTTGATGCTAGCTTTTGGAGGTGAGACATGCGCGACCCGGAGTTAACAGAGTCGGATATGCGCCATTTGGCGGAGATGTGTGCCATGGTGCTATCGATGCTTGGCCAAATGCAGGCGGATTTTGAGGACCCTCGGGTGCAGGCTTGGCACCGCGTGTGTGTGTCGATTCTCAAATCGGCTCGCCATTTGCCGTCTATTGGTCGGCATATGGAGCTTAACCCGGACTGTGGTTATTGGTTCTTTAAGCGTGCGTATGTGGATGATGCTTTTTATTCCGAGCTGTTAGAGGATTACCGGGATTCCGCCTTTTGGGCAGAGCTGGTTAGCCGCATGGCTGAGCAAAGTTTGGTGGAAAACCTGGGCGATGAGTGCGCTTCCCGCCTCTCTGACGAAGAACGCGCCGCCCGCGTTTCATCTTTGGAAAAAGCCTTGTGGAACGAGGTGGATACCCATGGCTTGGAGCGCCTGCTCTTCCTCCTCCCCCCGGAGGAAAGCTGATGTTGTAGCGCCGCGAATATTAAAAAACGTGTGTTTTTGCGTCAGCGTTTGTTTTGACCACGGGCACTGTGCAGGGTAGTGGCTTGAGCCCCGCCCATCACGATATCGGCCACGCCATCACCGTCAAAATCTGCCATGGCATGGTGGCTTGTTTCTCCGGCAATTTCCGGCAGCCGGGCGGCGGTGATTTGTAGCACCGGTACATCTTGGCCTACAATCTGAGCCGTTGCCGCTTTTGATGCCGAGAGGCGGAGGCAGAGTGTGTTGTTGCCCATGCCGTGAAGATGTGTCGCGTTGATGGTGCAGCCGCTTTCGGCGGATTTGAGTTCGATGGGTTCGCTGAAAAGTATTTTCCCGGGTTTGGATTCGTTGATATAATACCACAAGCACCCATTGGCTAATACCACTAAATCCGGTTTGGTGCCGTGTGTATAAACCGGGGTGGTGTATCTGCCCGGTGTTGTGCTTCCCACGCCTTGCGTCGGTTGCGGCAGCTCACCAAAATAGCAGAAGCCTTCCGGCACGGTGATTTCGGCAGAGAGTGCGATAGCTCCCGGCAGGCTCGTGAGGATGGTTAAAAGGGGCTTCATTTTTTTGTATCATAGCCGAATATGATGCCCGCTTCAAGCGTTAAAATCTATAAGCCTCGCTTTTTTCCGAATTTTCCTGTGCCGGTTTTCGTCTGCAAATAAAAAAACAGCCCATCTGAAAGGATGGACTGCTTTGCGTTTGAGAGCGGATGATGGGATTCGAACCCACGACATCAACCTTGGCAAGGTTGCGCTCTACCACTGAGCTACATCCGCATGCGGGGCTTGCGCCCTTTATTGTTTGCGAGAGCGGATGATGGGATTCGAACCCACGACATCAACCTTGGCAAGGTTGCGCTCTACCACTGAGCTACATCCGCATGCGGGGCTTGCGCCCTCTGCTGTTTGTGAGAGCGGATGATGGGATTCGAACCCACGACATCAACCTTGGCAAGGTTGCGCTCTACCACTGAGCTACATCCGCATTGTTTTTTGTGGTACGCCCCGCTTTGGAAAACGAGGACGAGGCAATTATACACGATTGGCGGCTCTTGGCAAGTCTTTTTTTATAAAATTGCATTTTTTTTGAAAAAATCTATTGCAACGATGGCAGAATCAATCAAAACTGAGGATGGCCGAGCGGCTTGCCCTTTACCCAAAAACGGTATTTCCTAAAGAAGTCTACCGGTGGTCTTGCGACCACCGGTAGCCCAACTACCCTATGAAATGGACCCTTTCGGACCCAAGAATCTGTTTTACGTCTGATTCCAAGGACGCAGCTATTCTACCCGTTTCGGCGGAGTTTGTCAATACTAAAAAAACGTTTTTTTGTGAAAATTGTTTTGGTGGATTGTTTGGTTTTTGATAGTGAGAGAATTATGAGTTTTTGGGCGGGTTTTGGCATACGGGCATGGTGGTGGCAGTGCGCGTTTCTCTGATTTTCTCGCAAAAAAGGCTTGCAAGGGGGGCGTGCACTTGTTACACTGCCCGCAGTGTTATGAAACCCTTGTCCCATCGTCTTGTTTATCTGCTGCTTGGTGCTGCATTTTTGCTCAGCTCGTGTTTAGTGCAGCAGGTGGCTTCCACCCATGCGCCGGCTGTAAAAGAGCTGCAGAAAAAAGGGGTGATAGAGTTTGCTGCCGAGGTAAACGAACGCCGTTTGCCCAGTGGTGCCACGTTGCTGATAGATGCTGCGGAGAAGGGGGATGCTGCGTTGGTTTCTTTATTGTTACAAGCCGGGGCGAACCCGAACGGACGCGGGTATTCCATTGGGGCGGTCCCCCTGACGCGTACTCAGTCTGCCGATGTGGTGTTATCTTTGTTAGATGCAGATGCCGAGGTTAATATAACGGATGCCACCGGCACAACCCCGCTGAGCCGTGCGCTGAGCACCGGTAATCAAGCCGGGGCAGATGCCTTGTTGCGTGCCGGGGCCTCTACGGTGCCTGCCCTCCCGGCAGACCCGCCGCTATTGGTGGTGAGAGATGCCGCCGCCGCCCTGCGATTGTTGGAGGCCGGGGCAGATGTAAACCAAGCCTCTGCCCGGGGAGTAACGCCTTTGATGCGTGCTGTTGCCCGCAATGATGAAGAGCTTGTTTCTTTTTTTATAGCAAAGGGGGCAGATGTGCGCGCTGTGGATGCCTCCGGTAATACGGCCTTGCATGCTGCCCGTTCTGCAGAAATTGTGCAGGCTCTTTGTAAGGCGGGCGCTAACCCGGCGGCAGTTAATGCCCGTGGAGAAACCGCCTTGTTTGATATTTTGCACACTCCCTCTACGGTGCGTGCTTTGATTGCGGCCGGGGTTCCGTTGGATGTTATTTCCACCGCCGATGGTATGAGCGCGCTGCTCTCCAAATTATCTAACGAGCGAGAGGATGACGAATCCATCCTCTTATTAATACGCGCCGGAGCCGATGTTCAATTGCGGACTCCCGGTGGAGAAACGGCTCTTTCCTTGGCGCAAAAGCGTAAATCCAAACGGCGTGTTGCCATTATTCGTGCCCTTTTGCAGCGCGGAGCCGGTAAATAAACAATAGGTGCAATGTTTCCCCCAAAAAAAACATTGCACCTAGTTCTTCCGGCTTCGTTGTAGGTGCTGCCTCTTATTATTTCCGCTTATCGCGGATTTTTTGTAAGAGCTGCTCCGGATTGTCAAATTCCTTACGCAATGCCGCTTTCATTTCTTCGCGTATTGATTCCGGGTAGCAGGTGTCGGCTTCTTTGAGTACATATTGCCGTGCGGCTATGATGTCCTCTACCGTTTTGGCATTCAGCAGCATGACATTGAGGCAGGGGAAAACTACGGCAGAACGTTTGCGCTCCATAATGCGCTCTTTGTTTGCAGGTAAAGCTTTGGCTATATAGGCATCAAACACCTTGGTCATCGCTTGATAGTCTCTGCCGCATGCGGCTACTTCTTTGTAGAGAGCTTGCATTTGAGCATCGGCCTCTGCCTGTCGCTGTAATCCGGTGGTGTCTTGAGGATCGTGGGCTGCTATTTCCATACGCAGGGCAGCAGCCGCTTTTGCAAAGTTTTTGGGGAAATCCCGGTATATCTGCATGAGTGCGTTAGCTCGGTCCAAGCCTTCCAGCTTACGCGCTTCTGCCAGCATATGGCGCCGTGCCAACCCATTGTGCAGGTAGGGTTTCATGCTCTCAAAGTCGGGGCGTCCGCCTGTAAAGCCGTCCAGCACTTCGCCCGTTGCATCTACCACCAAAAAGGTCGGGAATCCCCGTACTTCATACTCACGGCACAGCTCTTGCCGCTTTTCGATTTCTTCTGCACTCAATACGTTACGCCGGGGTAAATCTACCTCTACCAGTACAAATCTGTCTTTCACATATTCTGCAAATTCCGGTGTATCCAGCACTGCCGCTTTCATGCGGATGCAGTACCCGCACCAGTCCGAACCGGTGAAGTTGAGCAGCACGGCTTTGTTTTCGGCTGCGGCTTGTTGTTTGGCTGCTTCAAAATCCGTTTGCCATTCTGCCCCCATAGCCGGGGCTATGATGGCTGCCAGACCTACCGTGTACAGTGTGTGCTTAATCATACCCCTATATATGCCTTACTTTGTACCGGGCTTCAAGCTTTATTTTTGGCAATACGCGGATTTTTTTTGTGTGCAGGGGCAATGCTTCTTTGACTGATGAAATATGATGTTTTCAGCCGAATTTTTCATTTAAATAAGTAGGACGATAAAAAACAGCTTGACATCTTGCCCTGATGCCTTATACTGGAAGCGTCCTTATAACCATGAAAACGCTTTCCTTCCTTTCAGTTTTTGCAGCTTTGGCATGTGTTGCCCAAGCCGCTCCTACCATCGATGTTAAAGATTTGTCTGATGACGCTTTGCGAGAGATTGCCACAGAACGTCAGAAGAAGAGCATGACTTCTTATGATTCTGCCGTCAAAAAGGCAGAAGACCGCCGCGACAAGGCTATTAAGAAAGCTCAGGAGATTACGGATAAGAACGATGCCGGTATGAAGAAGACGATACAGCGCCGTCATCTTAACACCATGTTGCCTCCCTGTGAGCGAGAGCCCGAAGCACCGCGTGACCCGGAGGATTACAGCATCGAGTATTAATACCCGCATAATACGCGCTTTGCCCGCGTATACGCACCCTTGTAAAAGGCCGTGGTGTTGAGTCACCACGGCTGTTTTTGTGCTTTTTTATCCGGCCATACGGGGAGGCGGGGGTGGGCATGTGCCGGCTATCATGGGGCGATACCGGCAATTACACATTAATCATGGTTAAGTATGTTTCGGGGGCAGGTGCTCCTTCCTCGCAGGTGATGCTCCAATTGATTTCGTGAGCCCCGGCCTTGAGGTTATAGAGGAGCAGGGCACTGAGCTCTCCGCCTTTTTGCGCCTTGCTTTGCATAATACACATGCCGGCAGGGCCATCCGTCAGCAGGCGGTCGCCATTGTAGTGCGGCATGGTAAGCAGCAACACATAAATGCCGGTCTGCGGGGCGTTGATAACTACGCTTGCCACCAAGCGGGTGTTGTGTTTGCGGCGCAGAGCGTTCCATTTAAGCGGCATATTTTTAGGCACACAGGCTTTGGCCGGGGTGGCATCCAGCGTTTCTCGCACCATCATACGCATTTTTTTTATGCGTGCGGCTTTGCTGTATGTTTTCCATGTCACGTAGCAAATGGGCAGCAAGCCTAAGCAAAACCAAGTGTAAACAGCAATCGTTGCTGCGGCTACGCTATCCATGCTTAACAGTACAATAAGCAGTATGCAGAACATCCCCGTCAGGATAAACCCGACCCAGTACCCCAAAATCATGGCCGGGAAGAGCAAAAAGAGTATCAGGTAGCGCAAAAAGAATTTGAGGTTCAGCGGCGTTCCTTTCAGAAACTCTTTCTTAACAATGGCTTTGTAGAGTTTATGCAGCTCGGCTTGCGTGGTGCTCGGGTCCAGTTTCATCGGTGGTGCAACGTGTTAAATAACGGTGGTGCGTTGTTTGAGTATGTGGTCTGCCAGTACAATGTAGGCCATGGCCTCTACAATAGGAACCGCGCGCGGTAGCACGCAGGCATCGTGCCGGCCTTTACCGCGTAATTTGACGTCTTGCCCGGCATCGTTAACGGTATCTTGCTCTATCATGAGCGTGGCGGTGGGCTTAAATGCAAGACGCATGTTAATGTCCTCCCCGTTAGAGATACCGCCCTGTATGCCGCCGGAGTTGTTGCTGCGGGTGCGCACTCGTGCGCCGTCCATATAGAAAGGGTCGTTGTGCTGCGAGCCGGTAAATAAGGGGGCTGCAAACCCGGAGCCCACCTCAAATCCCTTGGTGGCCGGTATGCTCATCATGGCATGGGCTAAGGTGGCTTCTAATTTGTCGAACACCGGGTCGCCCAAGCCAACGGGGCAGTTGCGTACGGTGCAGGCTATGACGCCGCCCAGAGAGTCTCCCTTGCTGCGCGCATCTCGTATGGCATCTGCCATGTGCAGGGCGCTCTCTGCATCGGCTGTGCGTACTATGTTGCTTTCCACTACGGCGGCATCCACCTTGGCCGGGGCAACAGGGCATATGATGGTGTGTATTTGCTGCACCCATGCCACTACTTCCAGTTGAGGGTACAGAGCGTGTAACATGGCTTTTGCTACGGCTCCGGCCGCTACGCGCCCAATGGTTTCTCGTGCACTGGCACGCCCGCCCCCGGTCCATGCGCGTATGCCGTACTTAGCATCGTAGCAATAATCAGCATGAGACGGGCGGTAGGTGTGTTGCATCTCATCATAGGCTGCGGAGCGGTGGTCCTTATTGCGCACAGAGAGTGCAATGGGCGTGCCGATGGTCTTGCCGTCTACCACACCGCTTAAAATCTCTACCGTATCTGCTTCGTTGCGCGGGGTTACAATATCACTTTGCCCGGGGCGGCGCCTATCCAGCTCGGTTTGGATTTGTTCCGCGCTCAGGGGCAGTTGAGCCGGGCAGCCGTCTATCACTACCCCTACGCCTGCACCGTGAGATTCCCCCCATGTGCTTACCCGAAAAATGCTACCAAACGTATTTCCCATATCGCGCGCGTATCTTACCTCAAGTCCTTGGGCTTTGCAAGTTAAATCCCCTCGGCGGACAAAAATTA
The DNA here is from genome assembly GCA_015062015.1 of Akkermansiaceae bacterium. Lineage (GTDB taxonomy): Bacteria > Verrucomicrobiota > Verrucomicrobiia > Verrucomicrobiales > Akkermansiaceae > Akkermansia. Next base: position 8,159 of record SUVM01000081.1, read on the forward strand.
CTGTTTTTTTGCATGTATGACACAGATGACATTAAGGTGAAATAAAGGTAAAATTTGCATAACTTGCTCGTTTTTCAATGAAATGCTTTTGCTCGCATGGTTTTAGAACAATGCTATATATAGAGAGTATTCATTTTTCTACGCCCTTTTTGCTTATGACTACCAGTAACACAAGAATCAAAAATATCTCGGCCGCTGCTTGGGCAGGGCTGATGATTGGAGATGCCCTGGGTGCCCCCGCAGAGTTTTGCTACCGCGAGGATATCTTGGCTAAGTACCCTGCCGGCTTGCAAGATATGGTGCCGGGCTTTTGCATTTGTACGGACCGCCAACCCGGAGAAGTGACGGACGACACACAGATGGCTTATTGCCTGCACTTGGCTTTGCAGGATGCCAACGGGTGGAGCCGTGAGGCCGCCCGCAAACGCTACTTGGAGTGGATGGCTACAGACCCGCCCGACATCGGCGAGGCTACTTACGATGCCCTTAGCGGCACCCCCAACCCGGAGTCCCAAGGAAACGGCGCGCTCATGCGTGTGCTGCCCATTGCCTTGTGGGCGGCTTCTCACCCGGATTTTGACTGGCAAACCGCTGCCCGAGAGGATGCCGCCATTACCCACCCGCACCCCATTTGCGGGGAAGCTAACATGGTATTTGTGCATGCCTTGTTAACAGCGATGCAACCCGACATATCTGCCGAGAAGATTTTTATGTCGACCCTGGAGTTTGCAGAAGCTCGGCACTTGTCTGCGGAGCTGCGCCAAACCCTTCTTGCCGCCGCCACTCGCCCGGATTACGATGGCGAGCACATCGGTTGGGTGCGCATTGCGTTGCAAGGTGCTTTTTATCAGCTCCTGCGCGCCACGTCTTTCCGCGAAACGATGATAGATGTAGTCTCTGCCGGGGGAGATACCGATACCAACGCCGCCATCACCGGTGCTTTGCTGGGAGCGTGGAAAGGAATTGCCTGTCTGGAGCGCTCTTGGCTTGCCGCCGTGCGCGCCGCCAACCCTCGCCATTACACAAAGTTGCTGCCCACATTACGCGCTCTCCCGCGCTACCCCATTCGCATGGATGAGCCCTGCGCTCACCACCTCCACCGTATCGCCGGCATCGCTTGCCCCATCGATTAATTACCTGTTGCGTAACAGTTTTTTTGAAGTATGACACGAAAAAAAACAAAAGTATAAAATGATGTTGTTTTTGTAAAGTGTTCATATTTCAATAAAATGATTTTTTAAACGTAACCCGCGCGCACCTATATATAGAGACTATTTTTTTTCTATGCACGAAACGATGAAGCAAACAACTACGTCTGTTCCGGCTACTGAGTCGGAGTCTATGCAGAAGAATTGCATCATGGCAGAGCAAAAAATGGCACTGCGTCAAAAAAGTCGCGGAATGACGGACTGAGGCGCGCCAACCATCAAGAGTTGTGGTAATATGTGGTTGGAATGAACATTATACCGGCTCTTGAAATGAAAGGCTGGCGCACCT
>SUVM01000082.1 GCA_015062015.1 Akkermansiaceae bacterium
AGGAACCTGCGAGCGAAAGCGAGCCGAATTCGCGAGCCCCCGAATGGGGGCGAAATAATTTAGGCAGGGGCTAAGCGAACAACGTGAGCGCAGCCCCTGCTAGGAGCAAAAAAATAAAACGAGCCCCGACGCGGTACGCGGAGTGGGCGGCAGATGGGGCGAAGGGCGTGAGCCCTGAGACCACCGAGCCATCCCTCCGGGCTTACGCCCATCGGGGGGGATGTTAATTTTGGATTTTTAATTTTTAATTTTGGATGTCGTTTTTGATATCGGCGGGTTGCCGCGTGCGTTGGATTCTGTCACCGCCGTCTCCGACGGGGTTCCGTCATGTTATCATTCTTGCAGGGGTTGCGCTCGCCTACGGCTCGCTTAACCCCTGCCTATGCTATTTCGCCCCTGCAGGGCTTTGAAATTCGGCGAACCTGCGGTTCGCGGGAGGTGCAGGTGTCTATTCAAATCATTTTTTTGCCCCCGCTGCCTCCAGCAGTCTGGCGCATTCAGTGTGGCCGTTTTTTTCTGCTGCAGAGAGGGGCGTGTCGCCGTACATCATATTCGATTTATTGACATCAATTCCCGGAGCTGCGAGCAGGAGTTTAACGCATTCAGCGTGGCCGTTTTTTGCTGCCCAATAAAGGGGCGTGTAGCCGTATTTATGCGCTTTATTGATATCAATGTCCGGAGTCGTGAGGAGCAGCTTGACGCATTCATCGTGGCCAAAGCTAGCCGCCGAATAAAGGGGTGTTCTGCCGTCCTCATCCGCTCTATTGATATCAATGCCGGGAGCATCGAGGAGGAGCTTGACGCATTCTGTGTGACCTATCCAAGCAGCTTCATGGAGGGGCGTGTCGCCGTACTCATTCGCTCTATTGATATCAATGCCGGGAGCATCGAGGAGGAGCTTGACGCATTCTGTGTGACCTTTCCAAGCAGCTGCATAGAGGGGCGTTGCGCCGTCCTCATCCGCTCTATTGACATCAATGCCGGGTGCAGCGAGGAGCAGCTTGACGCATTCTGCATGACCGTAGTATGCAGCCCAGAAGAGGGGGGAACAGCTCATATTAAAATCTGCTTTATATTCTTTATTAACGTCAGTCCCGGCATCGATTAACAGTTGCAACAAATAAGTATTGTTGTCTTTAATTGCGGTGAAGAGGTTCTCATCGTAATTTGAGGCATAGATGCCGTGGGTATGTAATTTTTCTATGGCTTGTTGTCGTTTAACTGTAGGTAAAACGAAGATGGCAATGGGGATGGCGGCAAGAAGCAACAGGGCAAGGGCAAGAGCAATGCGGCGGAAGCGCTTGCGGGAGGTTTTAGGGGATGCTTGGGCCGATGCGTTTAAGTCTTTTTTTGCTTTTTTGGCCTTTTTTTGAGCTTTTTGTATCTTTTTTTCGATTTTGGGGGAGGTGACGGGGGCAGATTCTGTTTTGGCTGCTGTGGTGGCAGGGGGTGTGGTGGGTGCAGAATCCCAGAGGGCGGCACCGAGGGAGACGGCTTCTCTGGAGAGATGCCAATAGATGGCGGGGAGTTGGCAGGTTTCTTCGAGAGTCTGTTTAATGAGGGGGATGCTGCAGCTGCCGCCCACCAGCAAGAGGATTTCCGGTTTATCTGCCGGGGGGATTTGCTCCAGAAGGTGGCGGATGAGGAAGGCAGCGCGGTCTACAGATGCTTGGATGAGGGAGTTAAAGAGCGTGCGAGAGATTTCTATGGGCGGGCAGGTGCCGTGCTCGTGGCTGAGGCGCAGGGTGGCGCAATCTGCGGCAGAGAGTTTTTCCTTATTTTTTCGGATAACGGGTAGCATGGGCAGCGGGTTAATGTTGCTCATGCCTTGTTGGCGCAGTTGCGTTTGCGCGTATTGCCAGAGGAGGTGGTCAAAGTTTTCGCCGCCTATGGTTGTGTCTCCTGCTGTCAGTTTGGGGTGGGTGAGGATGCGGTTACCTTCTCGGGTGACGAGGGCGACGTCGAGCGTACCGCCGCCCCAGTCTACAATAAGGGCGCTGTGGCGGAAGGCTTGCGCATCGTTGAGCCGGCAAAATGCCAGGCCGGCCGCCTCGGGTTCTGTGGTGAGCTCCACTTCGCGGAAACCGGCATCAAGGGCGGCTTTGTGCAATTCTGCGAGGCGCGCCGGGGAGAAGTCTACGGGGCGGGTGATGATGGCGCGGGTAACGGGCTCTCCTGCATAAACGGTGTCTTGTACACGTTGGCGAATATAGGCCAGATAGCGTGTGACGAGCGTAGAAGCCATGTATGGAACATACTCGCCATCGGGTGTTGTTTGGGCATGCACGGGGATGCTGCTGCCCAGTTTCATTTTGAAGCCGCGCAGGTATACACCGGAGGGCTCTGCGATGAGGTCCTCTGCATCATTGCCAAAGAGCATGGAGCCGTCCGGGCGAATGAAAAGGGAGGTGGGAATGTGGTCCGCACCTTGGCCGAGGCGCACGGTTTCTGCGCGCCCGGTTTGAGTAATAATCCGAGAAACCAATGTTTTGGTGGTGCCGAAGTCTATGCCGATGGTATGCATGCAATCCGTGGAGTGTTATGTGGAAACCATGTTAGCAGAAATGTGCCGAAAGACAAGATTTTTTTGTTGTGTATCGCAGCTTGGGTCATGCCTGAATGTGTTGACTGTTTATGAACATGCAGTAGCGGTGGAGGGTCTATACGCAAGCAGAGAGGCCGAGGGTGTCTCTTGATAACATTATGAAAACCGGACTCATATTATTAACGTTGTTGGGCACTGTTGCAGTAGCAGAAGTGCAGGCGGCAGAGGCATCTGCCTTGGACAAAATTTTGGACGCCGGACGGGAGTACGGCGAGCATCGCGAGCGAGAAGCGCGCCGAGAGCGGAGAGAGGAGCGCGATGACCATGCGCGAGAACACCGAAAGAAGCATCGCCACGAGTCGAAACGCGATCGTGAGCATGCGCCCGGAAGAGAGAAGCCGCACCACGCAAGGCGTCGCTCTTAACGGGTTGCTTTGTAGACCGTGGCTGCTTTTTAGGCAAAATCGCACCGTGTACGGGGCGATTTTGCTGATTGTAATGATGTTGCTCTTCTATACTTAAAAGGAAGCGGGAAGCCGGTTTAGCCCGACTCCCAACTTCCAACTTCCACCTTTCAACTTATTCAGGTGTGTTTGAACATGCCAGCCTCGTGCTCTTGGGTGTGGACGCTTTGGCTGTGTTGGCTCAGAAACGCCATGCCACGCTCCATGTCGTGCAGCAAGAGGTCCGCCATGTCCATGGTAACGCCTCGGCGCACCATGACGCGCATCACAACAATGTCTTCCACCTTGGCGGGCAGGCTGAATGCCGGCACCTGCCAGCCGCGGGTGCGCAGGCGGTCCGACAGCTCGTAAAGGTTGAAGCCGGGGTCATAGCCTTTCTTCATGTAAAAGCACACGGCGGGAATATCCGTCTGCGGGTTGCCGGTGGCGATGAACTCGAATTTGCCGAGTTTGGCAATTTTTTTGTGCAGGTAGGCGGCAACGTCGTAAGCGGCTTGGTGAATGCGCTTGTAGCCCTCTTTGCCTAAGTGTACAAAGGTGTAGTATTGGGCGATGACTTGCCCGGCGGGGCGGGAGAAATTCAAGGCAATGGTGGGAATGCTGCCGCCAAGGTAGTTCACGGCAAAGCAAAGCTCTTGGGGCATGTCTTCTTGGGTGCGCCAGAGCACCCAACCGCAGCCTACGGGGGCTAAACCGTATTTATGGCCGCTGGAGCTAATGGATTTGACACGCGGCAGGCGGAAGTCGAACTTAATATCCGGAGCCAGGAAGGGGGCTAAGAAACCGCCGCTGGCACCGTCTACATGTACATCCACATCCGGGCCGCCCTTGGCTGCTAATTCATCAAGTGCGCGGCAAAGCTCTTCGGGGAATTCGTACTGCCCGGTGTAGGTAACGCCGAAGGTGGGTACCACGCAGATGGTGTTTTCGTCTACGAGTTTGAGCATTTCTGCGGCATTCATGCAATAACGTCCATGCGCCATGGGTACCTCGCGTATTTCTACATCCCAATAACGGCAGAATTTGTGCCAGCAAATCTGTACCGGGCCACATACCAAGTTGGGTTTGTCGGTAGGTTTACCGGCTTTTTTACGGCGTGCGCGCCAGCGGTGCAGGGCAGCCATACCGCCCAGCATGCAGGCCTCGCTGGAGCCGATGGTGGAGCAGCCGATGACGTTGGCGGGCTCCGGGGCATTCCAGAGGTCGGCAATCATGCGTACGCAGCGTTGCTCAATTTCGGCGCACTGGGGGTACTCATCTTTGTCAATCATGTTTTTGCTGATGCAGAGGTCCATGAGGCGGTGCACCTGCGGGTCGTCCCAAGTTTGGCAGAAGGTGGCGAGGTTTTGGCGGGCGTTGCCGTCCAGCATCAATTCATCGCGGATGAGCTGGAAACTTTCTTCTGCATGCATGGCGTTTGCGGGGAAACGGTGGTTTGGCAGCGGTTTTGCCGCATCTGCCGAACCGAAAATGCTGATGTGATCCTTGTCTGTGGAGCTTTTCATATATGAATGATGACGCCGCTTTGCGCATTTTTTTTCAAAAACAGGCATGGCTTTTTTTGCTTGTTTGACGCGGCGTGGTTGCTTTGTTATAATGCGGGCACGCGGTATGAGTGTTCGGATTTTGGCAGATTTAGATGATGCGCATTTTGAGCAAATGGCGCAATTGGAGCGTTTGTATTATGGGGAGGAGTTTATTACGCCTCCGCAAGAGGCTTATAGCTGGTATGTGCGTTTTCCGTACACCGTTGTTGCAGCGGCAGATGCCGATAAAGTGGTGGGGTTTGTAAACCTGTTTCCTGTAAAATCGTTCATTTACGAGGCTTTGAGGGCAGGGCGGTTTAATGATCATTTTCTTACTTCGGATGGTGTGGAGGATATCCGCACCGCTGCCGATACCCCGTTGCATATGTTTTTATGTTGTATTGTGGTGCATGCCGCTTACCGCGCGCAAGGGCTTACGCGTCTTTTGTTACAACAGGCTGTGGCTCAATATGCCCCGGTGCGCCACCGATGCACGGAGGTGGTGACGGATAATGTTACCGCCGCCGGCGAGCGTTTTTCTCGCCGTTATGGGTTCCGTTTGCTGTGCCAATCGAACCACGATTCTGCTGTATACGCTCAAACGTGGCAAGATTTTGAGCAAGCTGTGTTATCTCCCGTTTAGGTGGGGGCTTAGTCAAAAAATGGAGCATAGAGAAATTTTTTAGAAAAAAAAGTTGCGGATTTTCATGTAGAATGCATTAATATAAATGAAGATGAAAACGTTTGTTGCATTACTGTTATTATTGTCGCCGCTGCAAGCAATTGTTGCGGCAGAGGATGCTGTGCCGGTGAGTGTTGCCCGGGAGGAGGTCTCAACGGCAGAGATTTTACAGGACGTGATGGCTTTGAATGAGGCGTTGCCGTATTATTCGCTCCCCGGGCGTGCTGTGAAACCGGGGGAGGAGCCATTGTTGGCCGAACTGAAAGAGGCAGCTGCACATATTCGCCCCATGGTGGTACGCTTGCGAGCGTTGCCTGCGGCTCGGGTGAAAGAAGCTTGTTTGTTGGCGCACCGTATTTTGTGCCAGCAGCAATATTTGTATGGGGTGTATCTGGGAGAATGGGGGTGGCAGTTCGAGGCCCCGGATAATGTCGGGTTGGATGCCGTGGCGATTCTTTTTGAAGAAGTATTGCAGTTGACGGGGCGTCAAGAGCAGATAACGCCGCAGGCACTTGCCGTATTGCAGGAGTTTGTGGAGGCGTGTGGCGGGGAAGAAACCATGCGGCATGTGATGGCATGGCAAAAAGAGGCCGTTGAGGATAGCGGCTCGGAGTGCAAGCGAGACAGCTTGGCTGCGCTTGCGTTTTTTAAGGATTTTTGTGCCGCTGTTTCTACGGAAAATGAGGCGCAGAGCCTGTTGCTTTTAGCGCGTTTGCGCAGAGACTTGCAGCGATTGTGCAGAGACAATCAAAATGAGTTACTGCGCGTGAATGCCCTTGTGCCGACCTTTCGCGCAGCCTTGATTGACCTGTGGGAAACAGATTGTGTTCCCCCAAAACCCTACCCTAACCCTGTGATGCCCCTTACTTGCAGAACCGAGGCCCGCATGCAAGCCCTTCAGCCTTTTTTTGAGCAATTACCGGCTTTGAGTACCTTGGCACTGAAAACCGCCGAATGGCAGAAGGTACGCCCGGCGGCACCGCAGCCGAATTACCATGCCCCTACAGAGTATGGGGAGGTTTTGGGTATAGAGGTGTTTTTGCAGGAGAATGGAGCGCCGCGTTTGGTGTTGGAGGGCGAGGAGCGTACCCTTGAAGATTTGCGAACCTATGAATTGGAAAATTTTGATGCCCCGGATTTGTTTGTGCGTTTTGTGTTGGAGAAGTACGAGGATATAGCCTCGCCCGAGGTGCAGGACTTGATGCGCTTTTGTGAGGAGTGCGGGGTAAGCAACTTTTTGCTTGCCGTGCGCCCCAAAAATCCTTTGGCAACGGATGCTTTAGGTAAGCCTCTCTATTTTGTGGATGTGGTGTGCCGATTGTCGCACCCGCAGGCTTTGCAGACCTGGGTAGAGTTTTACGCCGCCGAGGCTGCGGATTTGGTAGATGCTACCCACCCGGGGTATAGCCCGTTGATACGTGTTAAAACAGTAGTGCGAGACGAGGTTTTGGAGTATCGCTCCCAAAATGTGCCGCCGAGTGTGTTGACGGTAGATGAGCCGTGGTCTCCCGATGGGGAATACTTGCTGTTGCCGGTGGGGTTGCATGCCGGGTTTTTGTTGGTGCGTGTGGATGATTTGGATAAACCGGATTTTGATTGGAGCCAAGCTACCCCGGTGAATGCCCGCGCAGAGTGGCAGTCTGCCCCGCTTTATACGTCCCCACGTTGGGAGATGGATGACGATGATGATGAGGAGGAGGCTTCCGGGTTGAAAATCCGCTTTGGTACCGGGTTATCGGGAGAATCCAAATGGCATTGTTATGATGTGGCAACCGGAACCATGAGTACAGAAGTAGTTCGCGCTACGGGAAAATGAAAAAATGGCGTGCGTGTCGGTTGATTTGTTGATGATATGGTGTTATGATACGAAACATGAAAACGCAGCTCATGTTATGTGCTTTGGCGGCGGGGCTTTGTGGTAACGCTGCAGAGCCGGAGTTCGAATGGGATGCCTCGGACTTAAAGTTAAGTCAATCTGCGGAATCGCAAGCAGCCACCCCTATGGAGGCGCATTTGCAGGATGTTCAGGCGGTGTATCGTGAATTGGCGAGAGTTCATGCTGTTTTTTGGGCTCAAGAGAATGCCCCCTCTAACAAAGCTGCCTGTGTAGATGTAGTGAAAGCCGCAACGGAGAGCTTGCGCCCGGTATGCGCGCGTTTGCGAGCCTTGCCTGCAACAGAATTGCGGCAGTTGGTTTTGTTGGCAGATGCTATTGCCTGGCAGAGCGATTGGGTGAGATATTCTTACATGGCAGAGCATAACGGGGATGCTGTGCTGCAATCCTCCCTTTGTGGGTTGGAGCTTGTGGCAGAGTTGAGCGATTTTATTGTTGATGAGTTGCAACATCCGCGCTCAAGTGCAGAAGAAGAGACGGCTTTGCGCGAACTGTTGACCCTGTTCGGGGGCGAGGCTTATTTGCCTGTGCCTCGCCGCTTGTTGGACTACCGCTTGGCCAAGGATTACAAAACAGCTTATCTCTTTTTCGAAGAGTTTTATGATGCGAGCTTGTCTGCAGATGCTGCGGCTTGTGTGGAGAAACTCAAGGAATTGGAGTCGTGGCTCGATTACCTCTTGCAGGGGGGGAGGCGAACCGTTTGCGTGTGGCGGCATTGGCCTGTGCCTATCGGCAAGCCGTATCTGCACAAAAATTGCCCCGGCCTGTGTATGTAACCGGTGAAGTTAAATATATGACTGCGTTAGAAATAAAACGCAAGGAAGCCCTGGAGACGTTCTTTAATAAATTGCCCGAGCTGAAAGGCTTTTTTATATGGGGCATCCGTTGCCGAATGTAAAAACGCGGAAGAATAGTCCCTTTTTTTCTCTTTGATTGTGCATACTTTGCGCTTTTCAAACAGGCAGAAGTATGTTAGGCTGGGGGCATGGCAGCAAGTTTTGCAATCATTTCTCTGGGCTGTGCCAAGAATCTGGTAGATTCTGAGGTTATGGCAGACCGTCTTTTGAAGGTCGGCTTAGATAAGGTGGAGCCCGAGCAGGCGGATGCCCTTATTATTAATACTTGTGCATTCATTGACCCAGCCAAGCAAGAAGCCATTGATACCATTTTTGCTGCCGCCCGCGCCCGAGAAGCCGGCGAAGCCCCTGCCGCTCAAAAGATTTTGGTGGCGGGTTGTTTGTCCCAGCGTTATGCCAATGACCTCGTGAAACTGATGCCGGAGGTAGATTGCTTTATCGGTGTGGATAAAGTGCTTGATATTGTAGATATTACCCATTCTTGTCTGGGCGGTACGGCAGAGAAGGTGTATAGTACCAAGGTTTCAAAATTGATGCCGGATTTTGGTGATACGCGTTACCGCCTTACGGGCAAACACTTTGCCTATGTAAAAATTGCAGAGGGCTGCAACCACGCTTGCGCTTATTGTGTGATACCGCGTATTCGTGGCGGGCACCGTAGCCGCCCGCAAAGCAGTATTATGCGAGAGGTGCGTGCCTTGGTAGACAGCGGTGTTAAAGAAATCAACCTTATTGCCCAAGATACCACCTATTACGGTATGGACAAATGGGAGGGCGGTGCCACCAAGACCAGCGGTGTAGACTCCGCCAAGGGGGAATCCCTGGCCACGCTGTTGAGAGAGATTAACGCCCTGCCGGGTGAGTTTTGGGTGCGTGTGCTTTACACCCACCCCGCCCATTGGAGCCAAGAGCTTATTGATGTGTTTGCTACCTGTGATAAGGTGGTGAAGTATGTGGATATTCCCTTGCAACATATTGCGGCTCATATTCTGGAGGAACAACGCCGCAAAACCGATGGCGACTATATCCGTAAGCTCATACGCGACCTCCGTGCCGCTGTGCCCGGTATTGGCTTGCGTACTACCTTTATCAGCGGTTTGCCTAATGAAAACGAGGAGGACCACGCCGAGCTGCGAGACTTTATCCGCGAGTTCCGTTTTGAGCGTGCCGGCGTGTTCCCTTACTCCAGAGAGGAAGGCTCTCTGGCCGCAAAAATGAAAAACCAAGTGCACCATGCCACCCGTAAACGCCGTGCCAACGAGCTTTCCATGATTTTGGCCGGTATTGCAGACGAGATTGGCCAGCAATGCGTGGGCCAAACCATCCGCGTGTTGGTGGATGCCCCCGGTATTGCCCGTGGCCCGTGGGATGCGCCGGATGTTGATGGCACCATCCATGTAGACCCCGCTTTACCTGTAGGGGAGTTTGCCGATGTGCAGATTACCGACTCCATTGCCTACGAGCTCTTTGCAGAGGGGGCAGAAGAAATGTAACCTCGCATACGCGGGGCTCACCTGCTGAGTGCAGAGCAAGGACTGTTCTATTTCACTTTTTCGAAGCGGAATTGAACATTTCTCAATTTCGGTTTTCCGATTGTCCAAATGGTGAAATCATTGATGACACCGCTGGTGGCACTTTCAAAAGTTAAGGTCATAAAGAGGT
>SUVM01000083.1 GCA_015062015.1 Akkermansiaceae bacterium
TGTTGTCGAAGGTGGCTTGTTGCGGGGTGATGTTGCTGATGGCATCCAAACGTTCATACGCCAAGGCAATACCCGCACGGGCATCGATAAGGGCTTGCTCTGCCGTCAACAAAGACCAAGCAGGATACGGCATATCCTGAAAGAACGGATGCTCTTGCTGTACAGTGGTCACCTGAGCGGGGGCAACGGATTCTACGATATCAGCGGCCTGCAGCATGCTTATACCCGTGAGGGCACATACTGCCGTGATGAGGATATTTCTCGTTGTCATAAGATTTTTACGTTACAGTTTATACACCTGTCGGTGGCGATTCTATCAAAAAAAGTTCCGCATGCCAAACTTTTTTTACATGCAACGCATGGCCTCAATGGGATAACTGTGCGTAATAATGAAAGATGATAAGCCGCCATACCACAGCCGAAAGCATGCCCACCGTCACCGCAAATGTAAGCTTCTTTTTGGGCTGCCACCGGCAACGCCGCCATAACCAAAAAAATAATATGGCGTATAATACCGTGGCAACCATATAGGCAAAACCGGCTTGCATGCCCATAGCGTTCAACAAATACACGGGCGGTTGCAAAAAGGCTGTGGCGCACACTGTCAGGTCGTTGGTCTGTTTATCGTAGGCATACTGTACCACCCCGGTGGGTATCACCAAACACATCAATATGGTGTACCAGGCTACTTTGCTGTATCGCTCGTGCTGGGTCGGTATGTACATATAAACGCAGGACGCAGGCCATGTTGCCTGAGCGCAGGCAATTTGTCAAGCAGAAAGTACAAGGCACCAAGTACCAAGTACCAAGTTGGAAGTTGAAAGTTGGAAGTTGGAAGTTGAAAGTTGGAAGTAAAAAGCCATCGCCATTTGCCGCAGGAGGGGGGGGCAAATGGCGATGGGATGATATGTTGCAGGGTAGGTGCGGATTACTCTGCGGGGATAATGTCTATCTCGGACACGGCGGCGAAGTCGCCCCCGTCGTGCGAAGAAAGAGCTACCAAGCGAATGTAGCGAGCACGGGCAGAAGAGAAGAAGAGGACGCTTTGTACGTCGCTGTTTTTCTCGAAGGTACCGCGGGCAACGGGGCTTCCCCAGTTGTCGCCGTCGCGGCTGACGTATACCTCGTAATCCTTAACATACGCCCCCTCCACAGCAGCACCGCGGTAGGTTATGCCTTTAATGTGACGCTCATCGCCAAGGTTGATGCGGATATCGTGCGGGTAGCTGGCCACGGTGACACCTCGCATGGTGTGCCAGTAGGTATCCGGGTTGCCGTCCAGCACGTTGCGGGCGGCCCCGCCTTCCGGCAGGTCGGAGGACACATAGCTGACGGAGAAGAAGGCATTGGCCGGGTACTCGCCCACAACGCGGGTGACGATGGGTTTAAGCTCTGCCACGGCAGCATAGGGTTCTCCCTTGTTGATGGGCTCCAGGCATACCATTTTGATGTATTTGGTGATAACGGGGGCTTCTAAAAGGACGAATTGCTCGTCATCGGTATCTACCATTTGCAGGGTGCAATCGGGTGCGGGGGCCCAGGTCTTGCCGTCTTGGCTGAAGTAGAAGGCAAGTTTGCCGACGCGGGAGGAGGAGCGCCCCTGACGAGGCGTGATGCTGATGCCGGAGAGCTCGGAGTCCACGCCAAGGTTCACCACCACTTCGTGCGGGTATTCGGCGCAGGGCTCGTGCCACCGGGAGTGCCAATAGGTGTCTCGGCGGCCGTCTATCAGGCTCCACGGGGATTCCGCCTTGCCGGAGTAGCTGGAGCAAGACGCTATGCGCAGCAGGTTAGCCGGGCGCCAATCCGCAAATTGCTGGAGCGTGAGCGCAGAATCCGAACAACCGGGGGCAGACGCATAGGCTCGCACCACACCGTTCTCGCGTTGCAGGAAGGGCTCTGTGTACACACGCTCGGAGCCGTCGGGCATCGTTACATGAATTGTCGCATTCTTGGTGGCAGAGGTTGCATGCACATAGCCCAACTCGTCCCGAGATATGGTGACAGCCCCGGCCAAGGGCAAGCCTTGGCGGCCCACGGCCTCCGGGGTGTCGGAGGACAACAAGGGGCGCAGCGAGAAGATGAAGGTGGTGGGCGTGGTGAGCGGAATGTCTCTATCTATGGGGCGCGGACCGCACGCGGCACCGCCTAAACCCAAGGTATAGGCATCGATGCACAGTACGGTTTGCCCGGCACGCTCAATTTCCTCGGGATGCGGGGCATGGAACAAAGCCTGCGGTGTGCAGGGCAGTGCAGAGAAGTTAAAGGTTTTGCCTTCCACCCCGGCTACCAGAAGCCCCACGCCGTTAGCGTCCGTCACGGCTACCCAATTCGTATCCATGCGGTTACCCTGCTCCATGGGCAGGGGGTAGCGCTCTACCATGTTATCCACATTACCGGTGTAAATGCCGATGGGGGAGCCGGCTTTGCGGTCCGGGTAATTTTCTCCGGGGCCTCGGCCATACCACTTAACATTCTTAAAGCGCTCGGGGAGGTTGAGGCGGTAACCCAAGCGGGGCAACACAATGTTAGACTCGCTGGGGATGATACCGGCCGCCACGCTAATGTACCCGTTGGGCATGATGGTGTAAATCATCTGCGTGGTGTAGTGGAAATCTTTTTCTGCCACGGGGCCGTTATCGGTAAGCTCAAACTTGCCTTGGTCATACTCGCGGCTATCCAGGCTTTCCTTGCGGATACCGCGAGATACCACATCGCAGAAGATGCGCACTGCCCCGCTCTCCAAGCGCTCCACCATCAGCGGGGTGGCGGTATGCTGCATGTTGCGCATACCGTTGTTGAGCCACTGGTTCATGGCCCACTTATCGTTAGCCAACGGTGCCCGGAAGGAGTTGAGATGCAGGGTGGACTTATCTGCAATAATTTCCTGGCCGTTGACAATGTAGTTGCGCACACCGCCGGTAGCTTTGTCTACAGAGATGGTAAAGTTGCGGCCAATCACCACCATGCGGTCGTTTTCGTTGCGCACGTCGAGGGTGGCAGAGTCATCCAACACCATAGTGGAGGGGGCATAGTTATTAAATGCTGCGGGCAGCTCCATTTGCTCTGTAGCCACTACATAACCTTGCTCTGCCCACTCTGTTTTTTCTTTCAGGCGCAGGTTAACGGTAAGATAGTAGCGGGCATCTTGCAACAGGGCTTCTTTATCCACCCCGGTGGTGGGTATGCTAAGCTCTACCGTTTCCAAGGGGGCGGCGGCTACCTCTATGGTGCCCGAGGCTACCATCTTGCTGCCTTCCTCCATAATAGCCCAGTCCGCGCTATACTCTGCAAGGTTGGTAAAGAGGTGCTTATTGCGTACGCTCACACGCAGGGCCCCGGTGGTTTCATCCATACCGGCAAAACGGAAATCGGCATTTTGCTGCACTTTGCGAATTTCGGCATACAGCGGGGTCACCGTACGGTCGCTGTAAATAACGCCTTTAATGCAGAAAATGCCATCGTGGGGGAACTCGCCGTGGTCTCCGCCATAGCTTTGGCGCACCACCTTGCGGCCATCGGGCAGTGTTACCTCTTGGTCATAGCTCTGGTGTATCCACTCCCAAATACCGCCGCCGATGATAGAGTCGCTGGAGTCTATCGCCTCCCAATAATCTGCCAGGTTACCCATGGAGTTGCAGAGAATGTGGGCGTACTCGGAGATATACCAGGGTTTCAGGAGCTTGCGAGAGGCAATCTCGCGGGTCCAGTTTACGCTGGGGTACTGGTTGGAGCACAGGTCTGCCAAATCATTGTTGCGCTCGTACTGGGTGAGGCGAGAGGGGGCTCTCTGCTTAATCCAATCTCGCACGGCGGCAAAGTTATCGCCGGGGCCGGCCTCATTACCATAGGACCAAATCACCACGCAGGGGTGGTTTTTGCTTTGCTCCACCATGTTAATATTGCGCCAAACGTGCTGGGCTTTCCACTCTTTGGGGTGAGAGAGCGAGAGCTCGCCGTAATAGTAGCCGTGGGATTCTATGTTGGCCTCGTCGCACACATAGATACCCAGCTCATCGCACATCTCGTAAAAGAAGGCA
This sequence comes from Akkermansiaceae bacterium, assembly GCA_015062015.1. GTDB lineage: Bacteria > Verrucomicrobiota > Verrucomicrobiia > Verrucomicrobiales > Akkermansiaceae > Akkermansia. The sequence goes on from SUVM01000083.1 coordinate 4,041, forward strand.
GGCTGCGGGTAGTGAGAATTGCGAATATGGTTAATATTGCCGCGCTTCATAATAAGCAGCTCTTGGCGGCACTCTTCCTCGGTAACGGTGTGGCCGTTGGCATGCTGGCTTTCGTGGCGGTTGACGCCTTTAAGCTTCACGGGCATGCCGTTTACCAAAAAGCGGCCATCCACCAATTGCACATCGCGGAAACCAATCTTGCGAGAAATCGTCTCCGTCACCTTACCCTCGGCATCCTTCAGGTAAATTATGAGGCGGTACAGGTTGGGCTTCTCGGCGCTCCATAAAGCGGGGTTCTGCACAACGGCATTCACCGTAGTGCGCACATTGACCCCGGCTGCCACCTTGCCGGTAGCGGGGGAGAGGTCCGCCACCTTATTGCCGGCCATATCCAGCAACTCGGCTTCCAGCGTATAGGCACTTTCTGCCTCGGTGCGGTTGTTAACATCCACCTCCACACGGAGCTTGCCGGTGCTGTAATTCTTTTTACCGGGCTCGCCGTCAAAGTCGGTATGCACAAAGAAGTCTCGCACCAACACCTGCGGGGTGCTGTACATGGTCACATCCCGGAAAATGCCCGAAAGGCGCCACATATCCTGACACTCCAAGTAAGAGCCATCGCTGTAGCGGTACACCTCTGCGGCAATCACGTTTTTACCGGGTTGCACATAGGGGGTAATATCAAACTCTGCGGCCGTGCGGCTGTCTTTAGAGAACCCCACCTTCTGCCCGTTAACAAAAAGGTAGAAGAAGGAGTCCACACCGTCAAAGCGGATAAAGACGCGGCGGCCATCCCAATCTGCCGGCAGCTCCACATCCCGGCGGTAAGAACCGACGGCATTCGGCTCGCTCTTGGGGGTGGTGTACATCTCTTCCGTCTTGTTGCGGGGCGGGGTCATCACACGCGGCCAGTCTCTCACAAAGGTGTAGCGCTGGTTGCTGTAAATCGGGATGCCGTATCCGCGCATCTGCCAGTTGCTGGGCACGTCTATCGTGGCCCAAGAACTCACGTCTGTCTCAGGTTTATAAAAATCGACCGGGCGTTGAGCCGGGGACGGGGACCAATGGAACTTCCAATCGCCGTTCAACGACATCACCAGTGATGAATCTTGGCGCTTACCTTTAAGTGCCTCCTCCCGGTTGGCAAAGGGAACAAAGAACGCGCGTGCGTCCTCTCGCCCCAAAGACAAATTCTCCGGGTTTTCCCAATCGGGGTGCGGTTGGTAAGCCTCTTGTCCTGCGGCCATGGTACCGGCTAATGCCAGCGTGGCCGTTATGGTCTTGAGTATACTCATACAGCCCTATACTACCACAACACGTTTGCCAAGGCAAGCAAAAAGCACACCAAAGCACAAAAACAACTTATAATAAGCAACTTATGCTTATGTAGCAATTTACGCTTGTCAAAAGAAGACATTTCGGGATAATAAATAGGCACGCGCATACCCAACAGCATGGCAAATACCCCACAAAGCACAGGTATATCTCGCCGCAGCTTTTTGAAAGGGCTGGGGGCGCTGGCCGTATTGGCCCTGCCCGCCTGCCGCCGTGCCCAACAATATGCCGTAGAGCCGGAGGCCTGCCCGGAGTGGATGCTGCCGGGGGAAGCCACCTGTTATGCCACGGCCATGCCGTGGGCAAGCGGGGCCATACCCCTGCTGGCCATTTGCCACAACGGCCAACCCGTAGCCCTGCAAGCCAACCCCCAATATGCCGCCACACGCCCCGGAGTACCGGCTTTTGCCCAAGCCGCCATCTTAGATTTGTACGATGCCGCGCGTCCGAGCACCCCCACGCGCGCCGGCAACCCCCACCCCATGCAAGCCATCCGCAACTCCCTGCGGGCATGGGGCTCGCTGCTCAAAGCCGGGCGCAACGTGGCGTTTTTGTTTCCGGAGGGCTACTCTGCCCTGCGCATGGCGCAAGTAAAAGAGCTGCAACAATACCCGGGGGCTCAATGCTACGCCTGGGACCCCGCCGCCCTGCCCCGCCCCACCGGATTTGCCGAGCTGGAGGCCTTGCAAAACGCCGCCTTCGGCCCCGCCGTACAATTCCGCACCGGATTCGGCACCTTGGCAGAGCTTACCCGCGCCCTGCCGCAGCTGGATACGCTCTTTATCTTCACCCCGGCGGACCCCGCCGCCTTCGATGCGGATTTTGCGCACGCATTGAGGCACAGCAGGGCAGAAACCATACGCTTTTGCGCCCATCGGCCGGACACAACAGCCGCCCTCTGCCTCTACACCATCCCCCAAACTCATTTTTTAGAAGAATGGGGCGCAGATGCCGACGCCGCCGGCAACCTTTGCCTGCGCCAACCGGTTACCCAACCCCTGCGAGATGCCTTGGCAGAGGCCGAAGTGCTGCACGCCCTACTGCGCAACGGCGAGCTGCCGGACACCGCGCGCAAAAACGTATCCACCGCCCGAGCATGGCTAGATACCCTGATGCCGGACCCGCAACAAGCCTTACGCCACGGCATCCTCCCCCAGGCCGCCCCCGCCGCAGAAAACCTGCCCCCCCTCCCCGCAGCCCCCATCAACTACTACCTGCACCCCTACTATGCAGATGGCCGCTTTAAGCACAACCTGTGGCTGCAAGAAACCTACCTGCCGCTAAGCGGATGGGCCGGTGCGGCAGAAGCCTTTATACCCGGGCAGAGCACCCCCTGCGGCATCTCCCTACGCGGCCGCACCCTACCCGCATGGCAACACCCCGGCCTTGGCAGCACATGGTTACCCCTGCAACCGGAGTACCTGGGCGCACGCCCGCAAGACATACAGCAAACTGCCGCCCCCGCCTTGCCCTACAGCAACACCCAAACCGCCCCGGCAGCCAACACCACTGCCCCCTACACCGCCCCCGCCCAAGCCACCGGCCCCCAATGGGCCATGCTCATAGACCTCTCGCGCTGCATTGGCTGCGGTGCCTGCACCCTGGCTTGCCGCGCAGAAAACAACATACCCACCGTAGGAGCCGCAGAAATGCGCTACGGCAGGGATCTGCAGTGGCTGCGCATAGGCCGCTATTTATCCCCCACCGGCAAGCTGCACTATGTGCCCACCGCCTGCCGCCACTGCGAAAAAGCCCCCTGCGAAGCCGTTTGCCCTGTCAACGCCACCCTGCACAGCAGCGAAGGGCTCAACACCATGGTTTACCCCCGCTGCTGGGGCACCCGCTACTGCGCCGCTGCCTGCCCCTACAACGCCCGCGTTTTCAACTTCCGAGACTACGCCAAGCAATCCCGCGCCCAAACGCACCTGCCCCACAACCCGCAAGTTACCGTACGCTCCCGTGGTGTTATGGAAAAATGCACCTACTGCGTCCAGCGCATCAACGCCGCAGCCGATAAAAAATCCGGCACACCGCAAACAGCTTGCCAACAAGCCTGCCCCACCGGGGCCATCCGCCTGGTCGACCTCTGCTCCACCACGCCGCCGGCTCGCACCATCACCGCCTACGATGTACCCGGCACCCGCCCGCGCACGCTCTATCTATAAGAAGTCGGAAGTTGGAAGTTGGAAGTTGGAAGTCATTTATTTGCCGACATAATGGCGATAGAACGCCCTACCACGATAACAGGAAACAATACCACCATTAGTGTAACAACCAACACGGCCGCAACGCTCCCCATGGGGGGCTCCTGCCCTGCATTTGGGGCGGCACTCTCTTCTTCCGTAACAAATCTTTGGCACGGCTCGGCAAAGGGATGCCCCGGAGCCGCCACAATACCCCCGGGCTAACCGAATATGGGCGCTAATTTTATACCGCAAATACAAATTTTCACTTTACAAGGCAGGTAAACGGGCGTATATTGCGGGTTAGAGATGTACACGCCCAGTCTATTCAAAACGCTGAAGGAGTATAACAAAAAGACATTCCTTTCGGACCTGACGGCAGGCCTGACGGTGGGTGTTGTAGCCCTACCCTTGGCCATGGCATTTGCCATAGCCTGCGGGTGCCCTGCCATCACCCCATCCACAGGGCTTATCACGGCGATAGTGGCCGGTTTCATGATATCGCTGATGGGTGGCAGCAAATACCAAATCGGCGGGCCGACGGGGGCATTCGTTATCATTATTGCAGGCATTGTGTCGGACCCGCGTTTCGGCATGGGCGGGCTGATTATGTGTACGTTGCTGGCGGGGTTGTTCCTCATTCTCTTCGGCGTGCTACGCATGGGCGGGTTAATACGTTTTATCCCCTATCCGGTGACAACGGGCTTTACCTCGGGCATAGCCGTCACCATTTTCTGTACGCAGGTAAAAGATATATTGGGGCTGACGATAGCAGGCAGCGTACCTGCCAATTTTATAGAGAAGTGGGGCTGCTACTTACAACACCTACACACCATCAACTGGGGGGCAGTGTTGCTCACGGCGCTCACTGTAGCCACCATCCTGATTACCCGCAAGCTGGCACCGCGTGCTCCGTTTATGCTGGTGGGCATGTTGGCGGCAACGCTAGTGAGCATTTGTTGCAGTATGGAGGTAGCCACCATCGGCTCACATTTCGGGGAGTTGCCCAAAGGGCTGAGCATGCCCGGTTTGCCCGACTTTGAGTGGCGGGCTTTGCCGGAGCTCATTAAACCCGCCTTTGTCATTGCGCTGTTGGCCGGTATAGAATCGCTGCTCAGTGCCAGTGTGGCAGACGGTATGACGGGCTCTCGCCACCACCCCAATACAGAGCTCATCGGCCAGGGGGCGGGCAACATTGCTTCCGCGCTCTTCGGCGGTTTGCCTGCCACCGGGGCTATTGCCCGCACTGCCACCAACATCCGTGCCGGCGGCAAAACCCCGGTTTCCGGCATCATCCACGCCGTCACGCTTCTGCTTATCCTTGTTTTGGCCGGCGATTTAGCCGCCTACGTTCCCTTAGCCGCCTTGGCCGGCATTTTGACTATTGTATGCTGGAACATGGCAGAGGTAAGCACCTTCTGCCACCTGCTCACCGGGCCAAAGCAAGACCGCGCCGTGCTGCTCATCACCTTCATCCTCACCGTGCTGATAGACCTTGTGGTGGCGGTGGAAGTAGGCGTTATTCTGGCCGCCCTGCTCTTCATCGGCCGCATGGCTCAAATCAGCAATGTGGAGTCCATCTCCCGAGAGGCAGACGGCATCGACGAGGAAGAGCAGCCCGCGCGCTCCCGCTACCTGCGCCATATCCCCGGCAACGTGGAGGTGTTCGACATCCAGGGCCCGTTCTTCTTTGGTGCCGTAGAGCAATTTAAGGACCGCGTTTTCCGCGCGCTGGAGCACGACATCGACTACATATTGCTGCGTATGCGCCTGGTACCGGTGCTGGATGCCTCCGGCCTGCATGTACTGGAAGACTTTTCTGCGTACTGCAAGCGCCACAACGTCACCCTGTTGCTTTGCGGTGTGCAGCCCCACCCCATTAAGGTGATTCGCAGAGACTCCATGCTCATCAACGCCTTGGGAGAAGCCAACATTTGCGAAAATATAGACACAGCCCTTGTTCGCATCTCCGAGCTCGAGAAAGAGCACCAATCCATAGAATACGCCTCCTAAGCCGCCGCCGCCCCCCCCCCCCCCAACCC
>SUVM01000084.1 GCA_015062015.1 Akkermansiaceae bacterium
CATCCCCGCCGCCTTGGCACTTATTACAGACTACCACCGCGGCAAGACCCGCTCACTGGCAACCGGTTTGCACATGAGCGGTATTTACACCGGGCAAATGATTGCCGGTTGCGGTGCCATGATGGCAGGCACCCCCTGCCAACTGGGCTGGAGCCTCACCTTCGAGGTCTTCGGTTTCATCGGTGTGGCCTATGCGCTGGTCGTCATCTTCTTCCTGCGTGACCCCGAGGGCGACACCACCGCCGAAGCCCCCGCCGCCGAAGCAACGGAAGAGAAGAAACCCACCGCCGAGAAGATTGACCTCAAGGTTGCCCTTAAAGGCATCTTCACCGGGCGTGCTATGGCCATCCTCATGGCCATGATTGCCTGTGCCGGCTTTGCCAACTGGTTCCTGATGAACTGGTACCCCACGCTGGTGGAAGAAATGTTCAAGATACCGGCAGACATTGCCGCCCCGCAAGCCACTTTCTGGATTAACTTAGCCAAGTACGGTGCCGTATTGGCCGCTGCCGTGATTGCAGACCGCTGGTACCTGCGCAACTGCAATGCCCGCGCCTATGTACCCGGCATTGCTTTCTGCCTGGCCGGTCCCTGCGTCATTTTGGCCATGATGCTGGGCGAAGGGCTGGGGCTTGCCATTGTGCTGGCTTTGGTAGCCACGCAGGGCATTGCCCAAGGTGCTATGGATGCCACCCTTATGCCGGTGCTGCGCTCTCAGATTGACGAGCGATTCGCCGCTACGGGTTACGGCTTGCTCAACCTCACCTCTGTGGGCGCAGGCGCATTCGTCTCCTGGTTCGGCGGGTTCATGAAGGACCAAGGCACCCCGCTTACGGCCACGCTCTCCATTGCCGGTGTGCTCATGATTCTGTGCGGCTTGTGCTGCTTCATTCTTCCCAAGAAGAAACGTGAAGAATTAGAGGCCTAACTCCCCCTACAACACCATTTACACGGCAGCCCCCACACGGAGGCTGCCGTTTGTTTTACACAAAAACAGCTAAATTTAAGGTAGAGTGCGCTCCAAATTCGTATTTCGGGCTTGCACTGCGAGCGGATAGTGGTATAATGTGACCGTTATGAGTACAGACGCAACGAAAACGGAGCTCCCGGCTTCGGTAAAACGATATGCCCTTTACCTGATGGTAATGGCAGGCCTCGGCGGTCTTCTCTACGGTATTGACGTAGGTGTGATTGCTGCGGCTCTTCCGTATATTGAAAAGACCTCCAGCTACTCGCCGCAGCAGCTCTCGCTTGTGGTTGCAGCTGTGCTGGCAGGGTCGGTTCTTTCCTCCCTGTTCGCCGGCATGCTGGCCGAGTGGTTAGGGCGCAAGAAAGTCATCATCATCTCCGCCCTGCTCTTCACGCTGAGTATTCCGGTTATCTGCTTTTCTAACGGATTGTTTGAAATGCTCATGGCTGGTCGAATCCTGCAAGGCGCCTCTGCCGGTTTAGTAGGCGTTGTAGTACCCATGTACTTGGCAGAATGTTTGGATGCCCAGGCACGCGGCAAGGGTACAGGCATGTTCCAATTCATGCTTACGGTGGGTCTTGTGTTCGCTGCGCTCATTGGTTTGATTACCACGCTTTGCATCGGTGCTGCTAACATTGCCGGGGAATCCCAAGCCAACATTGCATGGCAAGTCATTTTCTGGTGCTCCGCCATCCCGGGCATCATCCTCTTCTTCGGTGCTTTCCGCCTCAAAGAATCCCCACGTTGGCTGTACCGTAACGGCCGTGAGGACGAGGCTCTGCTGGCTCTTGCCGCCAACAACGGTGAGGAAGCCGCCAAAGAAATTTTGGATGAAATGAAAGCGGCTGATGCCAAAGAGGCCGCAGATAAAGCCGCTATGGCAGAAGCCGCTAAGGGAGACAGCCTCTTCCAGCGCAAATACATCATCCCCTTTGTTCTTGCCGTTGTTGTACTTGCCTGCACACAGGCCACAGGTATCAACTCCGTGCTTAACTACTCCGTTAAAATCTTCCAGCAAGCCGGTTTGGAGGGCGAGACCGCCAACTATGCAGACCTTGCCATCAAGATTGTCAACATGCTCATGACCATCGTGGCCGTAACATTGGTAGACAAGAAAGGCCGCACCTTCCTGCTCAAGATGGGCACGCTGGGCATCATCGTCGGCCTTGCCGGCGTAGGTGTCATGTTCAAACTGGTGGAGGGTAACAGAATCTCCGTCACCGAGTATGTTAACCAACAACTCAATAAACAGCTCACTGCCCAAAGCGAGCAAGGTGCCCAGCTTACGGTTTCCGTAGAAGACGTTGTAAAACATGCCGCTGCCGACTATCCCGAGCTTATGGAAAACGGCAAGGTAAAAGAAGGCGTACAACTCATCGTCACCTACTCTCATGGCGCATCGGACTTCCAGACCATTGCCGAGCACTTTGAACGCGAATCCGCCCTGAAGAGCTTGGAAGGCATCGTAGTACAAAAAGATGAAGATGGTGTAGACAGCGAAGGCAAGCCCAACGGCGAGCCCAACGACACCCCCGACATGGTAAACGGTGTTGTGTACGAGCAATCCCTGCTCGAGCTCTGCGCTGACGAACGCAATAAACAAAACAAACTCTACGCGGCCAACAGCATCGACTTGCAAAAGGCCAAAGACAGCTTTATCGAAAGCCAACAAAAGGGCAAAAAGAACAATAAGCTGAGCATCTCCGAGCGCATTAGCAAGGGTACCCTCATCCCCGTTGGCAAAACCAAGGCTGAGATTAAGAAAATTGCCGCCACCGTTCAAAAGATGGAGACCAACTCCGACTTCATCATCATTTCCCCGGACTTTGAGGCCAAGCCCAACTTTATGGACACCATCTGCTTCTGGGCAGAGAAGCCGGAATTCGGCAAACTCAAGGAAGTCACCATCGCCCGCGCCGAAGTGGGCATGAAGCCCTCCCCCATCACCGGTTGGGCCGTAACGGGCTTCTTCGTGGTGTTCATCGCCTTCTATGCAGCAGGCCCCGGCGTATGCGTATGGCTGGCTCTCTCCGAGCTGATGCCCAACCGCATCCGCGCTAACGGCATGGCCATTGCCCTGCTCATTAACCAAGCGGTTTCCACCACCATTGCAGGTACCTTCCTGCCGTGGGTAGGTTCTGCCGGTTACTCCGGCGTATTCTTCTGGCTGGCCGGCTTCACCGTCATTTACTTCATCACGGCAGCCTTCTTCATGCCCGAAACCAAGGGACGCACCCTCGAGGAAATCGAGCAATACTTCACCACGGGCAAGATGCCCCAAAAGAAAGAAGAAGAAACTGAGACCGAAGCCGAGGCTAAAGCCTAAGTATTACACTTCCTCTATCTCTCAAAACTTACACACCAACGCTCGGTTGCCATAAGCAACCGAGCGTTTTGGCTTGCATTAACAACAAAAGCCGCTACAATACACACAAGCCAAAATCAAAAATCAAAAATTAAAAATCAAAAATCCAACATCCACCCTCCCTCGCATGTCCATTTTTCAGTTGGTAACAGACTACAAGCCATCGGGCGACCAAAAGCAAGCCATCGGCAAGCTGCTCAAGTCTTTAGAAGCGGGGAATCGGCACCAATGCCTGTTGGGCGTTACCGGCAGCGGCAAAACATTTACCATGGCCAACATCATTGCGGCGCAAGACAGGCCGGTGTTGGTACTCTCTCACAACAAAACATTGGCGGCGCAGTTGTACTCGGAGCTCAAGAGCTTTTTCCCGCACAATGCGGTGGAATATTTCGTTTCTTACTTCGACTACTACCAACCGGAGGCCTACATTGCCAGCACGGATACCTACATCGAAAAAGACAGCGCGATTAACGAAGAAATAGACCGCCTGTGCCTCAATGCCATGCGCTCCCTGCTACTGCGGCGGGATGTTATTGTGGTAGCCAGCGTAAGCTGCATCTACGGATTAGGGGCACCGGAGGATTACCGAGAGCTCACGCTCTCTATCCGTGTGGGGCAAGAGCTGGACCGGGATGCGATGCTGACCTGCCTGACGGAGCTGTTGTTCGAGCGGAGCGATTTTGATTTTCGGCGCGGTACCTTCCGGGTACGCGGTGATGTGGTGGACATATACCCCGCGCAGAGTGACGGCGAGGCGATACGCGTAGAGTTTTTCGGGGATGAGATAGATGCCATCAGCCTCATCGATGCCACCACCGGCCGCACGCGAGAAAAGCTCAACAGCTACCTCTTCTTCCCGGTGAAACAATACGTCTCATCGCCGGAAAAACGCCTGCCGGCCATTCGCTCTATCCGCAAAGAGCTGGCAGAGCGTGTGGCTTGGTTCGAGCAGCAAAACAAACTCATCGAGGCGCAACGCCTCAAAATGCGCACGGAGTACGACCTGGAGCTCATCAACGAAATCGGCTTCTGCAAGGGTATCGAAAACTACTCTCGCCATTTGGCGGGGCGCGCGCCGGGCTCCACCCCCTCTACCCTGCAAGACTATTTTCCGGCAGACCACCTCACCATCATAGACGAGTCGCACGCCACCGTACCGCAAATCGGCGGCATGTACGAGGGGGACCGCTCCCGCAAACAAGTGCTCATCGACCACGGGTTCCGCCTGCCCTCTGCGCTGGATAACCGCCCGCTGCGCTTCGAGGAGTTCATGCGTTGCCAAAACCAGCTCATCTATGTCAGCGCAACCCCCGGCCCGTTTGAATACGTTAACTGCGTACCGGGCAATGGCAGCTTTATACCCGTGCTTAAAGCCAAACGCGGCAACACACACTCCCGCCACGAGAAAGCCAGCCAAGCCATCACCCAAGCGCCGGAAGATTTTCGGGGAGTATTCTTCCACAAGCTTAGCGAGCTGCGCGTGCCGCCGCACTCCTCTGCCGCCCCGGTAGAGAGTTTCGACCCCACACGCCTCGGGCAAGCCCTTATTGTAGAGCAGCTGATACGCCCCACCGGCCTGCCGGAGCCCAAAATCACCCTCCTGCCGCTGGATGGGCAAATCGACAAAACCATCGAGCTTTGCCGCCAACGTGTGCGAGTGAGAGAACGCGTGCTGGTGACCACCCTTACCAAACGCACGGCAGAAGATTTAACGGACTACTTACGCAAAGTGGGGCTTAATGTGGAGTACATCCACGCAGATGTGGATGCCATTGAGCGCGTGGAAATTTTGCGCAAACTGCGCAGCGGCAAGGTAGATATTTTAGTAGGCATTAACCTGTTGCGAGAAGGGCTGGATTTGCCGGAGGTTTCCCTCGTCTGTATTCTCGATGCCGACAAAGAGGGCTTTTTGCGAAACGAAACCAGCCTTGTGCAAACCGCAGGCCGCGCCGCACGCCACCTGCATGGCGAATGCGTGCTCTTCTGCGATGTGGTGACGGATTCCATCCGCGCCCTGGTCGACGAATCCGACCGCCGCCGCGCCATCCAGCTTGCCTACAACAAAGAGCACGGCATCACCCCACGCACCGTTGCCCGTGCGGACCAAAGCACCCTGCGCCTGTACACACCGGACGATGAAGAGGAAGAAGAAGCAGGCATCCAAATGGCGGGAGAACCCGATGAGGAAGACGCTGCATCCGCCATCCGCCGCTTGGAGAAAGAAATGAAAGAAGCCGCCGCCCGCCTCGACTTTGAGATCGCCGCCGTCCTCCGCGACAAAATTAACCTGCTGCGCAAAACAAAGTAAAGCCCACCCGCAAAGCCGGGGCGAAAAACATCAGAACAGGTTTTTCACCTTAGTGTCTTCCATGCCCTCCAAATAGCGCACATAGCGAGAAACCCCGGCTCCGTAGCGCGAGTTAAGGCGAATATCCGGCCGCGTATCAAGCAATTTGCCGAACCCCCGGCGCCAATAGTACAGCACGCCACCGATTACAAGCAATACCACCCCGGCCAAAATAGTCCACAAGACGGAGAGCAACGTGCCGTCTGTAAACATTTGCATCAGCTTCTCGCGTGTGGAAACCTCGGGCTCCTCCGGTTCTTCTTCCATACCCTCAATTTGCACGGCAGAGAGAGTTTCCCCGGGACCGGCCACAATGGGCGGAAAACTTGCCTGCAATGGGGTAATCTGAGATTCCAGAGCACGCATCGCGGCAATAAGACCATCTGCGCCACCACCTGCGTCCAAAGCAGCCGCTTGCACAGCGGCTTCTATATCGGCCATTTGCTCGGCAGTTAAGCCCATGGAGCGAGCAGCCAATGTGACGGTAGGGGAGTCCCCGGTGCCATATTGCAGCAGGATGGCATATTCATCCTTCGTTGTAACAAAATCCACCAAAACAGAGGCGCGAAGCACGGCAGGCACATTTTGCCCCTGCCCGAAAACAGTAACGCAGATGCGGTACGGGCGGTGGGCGTTGATGGTGCTCAATACATAATTGGCGGCCTCCGATTCCATGTCGGTCAACAAGCGCTGCGGGTCGTTCAGCGGGGGCACCCCACGGCCGGAGAGCGGCTTATACAGCTCTGTATAGCGGCCGCTCACTTCGGCACCCACAGAATCCGTTGCTGCGGGGCGGGGAGCCGCAGCAGGAGCCTCTGCCACGGCAGGCAACAACAAGTTGTAACAATCGCCGATACGCGCTTGCATCAGGCGCTCTTCGTCTCGCGAGGTCCAACGCGGGGCCTGCTGATAAGAGGCCGCCGCACCACGCTCGTAATGATGCGAAGTGACAGGCTGCGGTGCCGGCGCATTGGGGGTGGCAGCAGCAGGCACCTCCACTACTTCGGCCACGTCGTCATCCGCAAATATATCCGGAGAAACAGCTTGTTGAGCATCGGCAACGGGCAACGCCACCATGGCAGACACCCCGGCCGCCGCCAGTAACTGCGGGAACACGCGCGCGCCATGGGCAGCAGCATGGCGTAGCTGTTTATTGGTGCGGCGAGATGAAACGGCAATTTGCCGCACAGCCAAGGCCATCACACGTTTAAGAGCCATCACCATAGCACGCTCGCGGAACAGGAGACGCGCCTTGACAATGCAGGTGGTAATTTTATCCGGGTTGATGTAGGGGTCCAACATGTACCCCCAAGAAAAACAGGCAAGCTCCAACTGCACATCGAGCACCAAAATAAGCATCCACTCTTGCTCAACCGGCTTCGGGTACGGCAAAAAGAGGTCGCGCACAAAGCAGGCACCTCGCTGCAAGATAGAGGGGCGTTTGTCCAACTCACGCTGCCGGAACTCGCCGGGGCGCAACTCTACCAAGGGCGCATCTTCTGCGGCGCGTCTCTGCTCTCTTTTACCATAAGAGGGATGGTGAATGTGCGCGTGGTTCAAAATCCAATGCGCGTGGTGCCGAAAATCTGCCATTTGCCCATGGTCGGTAATATATACGCCCAAGGCAATGGGGTGCAGCTTACGCTCCAAATCCTCCAGATAACGCAGCAACTCCATGCGCTCCCGGTGGGTCAGCGCACCGGCAGAATCCACCACGCGCGTAAACTCCACTTCGTTAGAGCCGAAAATGGCATCTGCCCGGTGCATACCATAGCCGCACGCAGGGCATTGGTCTACCGCCCCGGCATGAATAGAAGCATTGCAATGTGGGCAAATCGGCACGGCAGCAAGTGGGCTGATGGTGAGCTGTAACTATCTGGCAATAGCGGCAATGATGGCATCTCCCATACCGGAGGTACCCACAAGCTTTTCTCCGGCAGCACCACAACACAAATCAGCAGTGCGATAACCGGCCGCAATCACACGGCGCACAGCTGCCTCCACCGCATCTGCTGCGGCAACTTCCCGGAAGGAGTAACGCAGCATCATCGCCATGGAAAGAATTTGAGCAATGGGGTTGGCAATTCCTTTACCCGCAATATCGGGGGCGGAGCCGCCGGAAGGCTCGTAAAGGCCAAAGGTGCTATCGCCGGACTGGGAGAGCGATGCACTGGGCAGCATGCCCAAAGAGCCGCAGATGATAGCCATTTCATCCGTCAGAATATCGCCGAATGTGTTTTCCGTCACCAAGACATCAAACCCACCGGGATGACGCACCAGTTGCATGGCGGCGTTATCCACATACATGTGAGAGAGCTCTACATCCGGGTATTGGGCAGAGATAGCCGTCATGACCTCCCGCCACATGACGGAGGAAGCCAACACGTTGGCTTTATCCACACTGCACAGCTTACCCTTGCGGCCGCGTGCGGCTTGGAACGCCACATGGGCAATTCGCTCCACCTCGCTCTTGCGGTAAAAGAGGGTATCGAGGGCCACAACCTCACCGTTTTGCTCGCCGTAGAACTTGGGCTCACCAAAATACATACCGCCGGTAAGCTCTCTCACACACAAAATATCAAACCCGTGGGGGATGATGCTTGTTTTAAGGGGAGAAGACTCCACCAGCTCCGGCAAACAGATACCCGGGCGCAGGTTGGCGTACAAATTAAAGTGTTTACGCAGCGGCAACAAGGCACCGCGCTCCGGGCGTTCATCCGGCGGCAGGGTATCCCACTTAGGCCCCCCTACAGAACCGAAGAGGATGGCATCTGCGGCTTCACAGGCAGCCAAAGTTTCTGCCGGCAAAGCTTTGCCGCAATGGTCTATAGCGGCACCGCCAACGTAGCATTCCTGCCGCTGTGTTGTAAACCCAAAGCGAGCCTCCGCAGCATCCAACACGCGCAAGGCCTGCTCCATAACCTCCGGGCCAATGCCATCTCCGGCGAGCACTGCAATCCTATAGTTCTTCATATCTGCGCGCTATCATACCTGTTCCCCCACGCTCTTGCAAGCGTTAAATTCAGCTCTTTTCGGCATACAATTATTTTACGCGCACAGATGCCCATGCAAAAAAATTCAAAATATTTGTAGAATTTATAAATCCGGCTCGTTCTCCCCATTGTAAGGTTACAAAAACCGAACCCCTTAACTTAAACAAACATCACATTATGAAGAAACACATCCTCGTTCTCCTCGCTGCAGTGATGCCGGCTTTTGCTCAAGAGCCCGCTCCTGCTCCGCAGGCTGCCCCGGCTCCGCAAGCTGTTCAGGTTGACAAGAAGGCTGAATTCATGGCTCGCTACGATGCTGATAAGGACGGCAAGATCTGCCCCAAAGAAGCTCACGCCGCTAAGGTGGATTTCCTCAAGAAAAACCGCGATGCTTTCGCTGAAAAACAAGGCCGCCCGATGGCTCCCCAAATGCACGGCAACTTCGGCCCGCAAGCTCCTAAGTGCGGCAAGTTCCAAGAACGCCACGGCAAGCCCGGCTTCAACATGAACCGCCGCCCGATGGCTCCCCAAATGCAGGGCAACTTCGGCCCGCAAGCTCCTAAGTGCGGCAAGTTCCAAGACCGCCGTTGCGGCAAGCCCGGTTTCAACATGAACCGTCGCCCGATGGCTCCCCAAATGCACGGCAACTTCGGCCCGCAAGCTCCCAAGTGCGGCAAGTTCCAAGGCCGCCGTTGCGGCAAGCCCGGCTTCAACATGAACCGCCGCCCGATGGCTCCCCAAATGCACGGCAACTTCGGCCCGCAAGCTCCTAAGTGCGGCAAGTTCCAAGGCCGCCACGGCAAGCCCGGTTTCAACATGAA
>SUVM01000085.1 GCA_015062015.1 Akkermansiaceae bacterium
ACATGCGGCTGTTTTTAATCCGTTTGCCTTCAATGAGTAATGTTTTTTTGACAATGCGGTGAAAATAGTGTAGAATCAACCTGTTATGGATACGGAAACCTTACCCCCACATTTACGGGAGCAGTTTGATGCCGCCTTGGACGAGGGCGAGCGCGTATGTGCCGCTTTTGCGCCGCGTTGGAGCTGGGGCGCATCTGCGGTGCTGTCTATGCTTTTTTTTGATGCGGTATGGGTGGGGTTTCTCGTGTTTTTCAGCTATGTGTCTGCCGGTGGAGTCGGCGCACCGATGGTGTTTATGCTGCCGTTTTGGTTGGTGGGGGTGGGTATACCGGTAGGGTTGTTGGTATATAGGGCGAGGGTGTTGCGCACGCGGTATTTTATCACGAATCGCCGTGCCGTGGTGCTGCGCCCTTCGCTGTGTTTTTCGCCGCAGGTGGTTGCCTGGCCGCTGAGCCCGAATATGGTGAAGCAGTATACGGAGCGCGCGCACGGTATGGGCGATATTGTGCTGGGGTATAAGAATTACGAGGTGAACGATGCCCCCGCGCCGGATGGCTTTTTGAATGTGCCCAACGTGCGGGAGGTGTACCACACCCTCATGCGTTTGGGCGGGGCGGATGCATCTCTGCCGCCGCAGGAGGCACCGCAGCAGTTTGCCCCCCTGCTTAACGGCGCGCGCGGCAATATGCCGCAACAGAGGTCGGGCTGTCTGGGGGGTGTGTTTTTTGTAGTGGGCAGTATTTTTTTAGGTCTGGGGCTGTTTTTGTATAGTGGTGAGGCAGATTTGGAGGAATCCGGTATAGCGGCGCAGGGTACCGTTGTTAAGATGGTGCGCAGTGACTCCTCCCGAAACAGCCATTCCTACTTCCCCGTTGTGCGGTTTGAGGATACGCAGGGCGTGGCGCACACGGTGAAAAGCTCTTGCAGCGCATCGGGGTTGCAAGTGGGGGATACCGTGAGCTTGCGTTATTCGCCGGAAAACCCGCAGGAGCTTGCCATCGGGGAAGATGATTCCGGGCTGCTGTATGTATTGATGATCATTTTGGGTGGTGTTGCCCAGTTGCTGGGCCTTGTGGGGATGCTGGCCGGGCAGAGGAAAAAGCAGTCGGCCCCTTCTGCCGATGCCCGGTAGTTGCCCGAGGCAGCCGCAGAATTGCCCAAAAATGGCTTATTTCTTTGCCCGGTGTGACAAAGAAACTTGACTTGCGGGGTGCTATCTGCTACAAAGAACGGTAACTTATGGCCAATCCAGATTTATATATCAAGCCGGCGCTTCCGGACCGTATCTTCCCGTGGGAGAATTACGACCCGCAGACGCGTGAAGAAATAGACGAGTTCTTTAACAGCCCCGAGATTCGCGTCATCAAAGAGCGAATGGTGGACATGGGGCGCCGCCTGTGGGCTCGCGAGTATGTGGACGGCAATGGCGGTAACCTCTCCGTGCGCGTTGCCAAAGACTTGGTGCTGTGCTCTCCCACGCTGTGCTCCAAAGGCTTTATGACGGTGGAGGATATCTGCCTGGTGGATATGAATGCCGGGCAGCTTTGCGGGTATCGCCCTGCTACCAGCGAGGTAAAAACCCACATCGCTATGATGAAGGAAGTAGGCGTTAACGCCTGCATCCATGCACACCCCCCGTGCTGCAATGCGTTCTTGTTTGCCGGCAAGGTACCGCCCAACGGTATTAACCCGGAGGCAGACATCTTCCTGGGGCATATTCCGCTGGCTCCGTACGGTACCCCGGGCTCTCCCGAGACGGCAGAGGCCGTAGCCAAAGCCAGCCGCCAGAGCACGGTTGTGTTTATGGAGAACCACGGTGTTATTACCGGGGCGCGCCATATCGAAGAAGCGGAGTGGTTTATGGAGAATGCCGATGCCTACTGCAAGATGGTGCTGTTTGCCGATCTGCATGGCGGCGGCCTCAACCAAGTGGACGAAGCCGGTATCGAAGATTTCCTTGCCATCCGCAAAAATATCGGTTACGCCGTGCCCGAGGGGCAGCCCCTGTACAACATGAAGGAGTACAACGGCTATACTTTGGGCACAGCCGGTAAAAAGCAGGATTGATGCGTACTTACCTCGCGCCGATGCAAGACGTGACAGACCTCGCTTTCATGCGGGTTCTGTCGCGCATCGGTTCTCTGCCGGATGTGTTTGTGACGGCATACTTCCGCAGTACGCCTACCACTTGCGCTATGGCGGAGAACAATTTGCGCTGTATTACCGAAAATGAAACAGGTGTTCCTATTCTGGCCCAATTGGCCGGCAGCGCGGCTGCCCCTTTGGTGCGGGATGCAGAGCACCTTTTACAGTTGCCCGTTGCGGGTATTAATTTGAATGCCGGCTGCCCCGCCCCATTGGTGAACCGCCATGGGGCAGGTGCCGGCTTGTTGAGAGATTTGCCGGCCCTGGAGTCTGCCGTGCAGGGGTTGCGGGCATGTGTGCCGCCCGGGCAGTTTAGTGTAAAATGCCGCACGGGGTGGGAGTCTGCCGCAGAGTTTTCTGCCATATTAGAGCTGTTGGCCGCAGCCGCGCCGGATGCCGTGATGGTGCATGGCCGTACGCGCAAAGATTTGTATAAACCCGGCACGGTGGATGTTGCCCCGGTGCAGCAGGCCGTGCGCGCCTTAGCCTGCCCCGTATTGGGTAACGGGGATATTGCCACCGCAGAGCAAGCCCGGTATTGGTTGGAGCATGTTACCCCCGCCGGGGTGATGATTGGACGCGGTGCCGTGAGAAATCCCTACATTTTTCGCATGTTGCGCGGTGGGGCCGCCCCCACTGCCGACGAAATGAAACATTATTACCGTGTGCTTGCCGAGGAAACAAACCGTATTTTACATACCAAGCGCACCCCTGCCGGCCATTGCAACCGCATGAAAAAATACCTGGCCTATTGCTACCCGGATTTTACCCCCGAGCAGGAGTACGCCTTGCGCCGTTGCACGGATATAGACTCAATGCTGCGGCTCTTGTGCGGTTGAGGCAGCCTCTTTGCGCCGTACCAGCGTGTGCAGGTAATGGTGAAAATCGGGTGCCGAGATGTTGATGCCGCCAATGTTGACACCGTGCAGCGGGTTGCTGTCTATTTCGGCACGGATGATAGCCCCTTCTATGGTGGAAAACGCATAGGTGGTTTTGTTGTTGGGCATGGCCCCCGTGTAAATTTTGTAGGGGCAGGCAGCCAGCACTTGGAAGTGGGCTTGTGCCAGCGGGCCGATAAATTGCATATGCAGGTAGCCTTCTCCTCCTATGGGTTTGCCTGCTTCATCCGTAGGGGGGGGCTCAAGTTTGTATGCGGCAATGTAGGCTTCCGACTCGATGAGCGGTGCCAACAGCTCTTGCAGGTATTCTCTGTCTGTATCCGTCATGAGCTCTTTCCGGATTTCGCCCGGTGCCAAATCGGGGCGCGATGCAGAGAGCCTCGCCGCATACTCTTGCAGGGAGATGTGGCTGCTGCAACCGGTTAGGGCAATCATGCCCATGCAGACTAAGGGTAACAGATGTTTGGCCATGCACCGATTCTATCGGCGCGGCTTCATTTTGTCAATCGGGAATTCTTAAAACCTTATCATGGAGTGTGTGATTCTGCCTGCCGTCTTGCGGTAATCCGGTGTTTAGGGTTGACGCGGGTCATGCGTCAATGGTAGTATAGAAACCGTCATGAAACACCGTATTTTTTTATTTCTTACCATTGCGGCGGGTATTTTTTGCGCCAATGCAGGTGTAGCAGCTGCGGCAGATGCTGCAGAGCCGGCTGCTGTAACCACGGGCAAAAAGTCTAAAAAGAAAAAGAAGAGCGAAAAATCGCAAAAAGAGGCACAGGCCGGCCCGGTGGGTAAGGCCATGCAGGATGCCAAGTTCTTTACAGAGGTAAAGCCCAATCCGGCTGCCACGCATTATTTCTTTTTAGAGTCTGCCTCTTGGTGCGGGCCCTGCAAGATGGTGATGCCTAAGATTGTGGAGGAGTACCCCAAGATGCGCGAAGCCGGGGTGGAGGTCATTTTGGTGGCTAATGAACCCGAGGCAGCGGCTAAACAATATTTGGAGCATTACAAGGCAGAGTTTGCCGGTATGCTTCCTGTGGAAGCGGCAAAAATACCCGGTTACAGCAAAGATGCCAATGCCGGGGTGCCCTCTGTATGTTTGGTGGATGCCGAGGGTAAAACCGTTACCGGTGGGCATGGGCGCATGGTGTTGCAATGGCGCCAGCTGACGAACCAGCCGGAAGACCCGGGCCCCGGGGCTGTGGCAGAAGCCCTGAAGGAGTTGAAGTTTATCTCCGGCAAGCCACTTAAAAATGCCAAGTATTATATTTATCTTCACTCTTCATCCACATGTGTTGCCTGTGCCAACATTATGCCCGCTATTGTGAAGGAGTATAAAAAAATGAAGAAGGCTAAAGTGGAGATTATCTTGATAGACCACGACTCTACCGTAGAAAAAGCAAAAGCTTATGTGAAGTCCGGCCGCATCAGGTTCCCCGCTATGATGGACGGTGCAGAAGCCCAAACATTACCCGGTTATACCCCGGTGAGCGGTATTCCCTATGCTATTATTGTAGATAAGCATGGAACCGTTATTAAACAGGCACATGGCAGCGCGGTGTTGGAGTGGAAAACATTCTGCCCGTAAATATTTTTAGAATTATTTTGAACAAAATGCTTTCAGCTTTGTCTTACCTTCAAGAGCACGTAGAGCGTGTTTCATTTGCGGAGAATCCGTAAGTGTCTTTTTCATGTAATTTCAGAGTTGATTGAGTGTGAAACGGGAGTTGTCGTAAGATATCTCCCGTTTTCATTTGGCGCGGAAACATGACGCAGCATGACCGCCATTTTTCTTGCTTTTGGGAGATGCAACCACTATAATGCGCGCACGCATGAAGAAGGAAGGTAAAGGCAGTGTGTACCGCGTGGTTTTCTATGTCTTGTTGGGCATAGGGGTACTGGCTTGCTGCCTGGCCTTTTGCACCACAGGTGCAGATGCCCCCGCCGGCAGGGTGTATGATGCCGTGTTACCCAAAGAAGAAACGCCCGATGCCCTGCTGCCGAGCATGTTGCCGTTGCGAGCCGAGCAGTTGACCCGCATCCCGACGGCAGATGGTTTTCAATGGCCGGTAGGGGCCCCCGGGCTCGCTTTTATGTACGATGCCCAGGGCTTTGGCGTGCACACTGAAAAGCGCGGCGGCTTCCACTCCGGGCAGGACCTCAACGGCATTGGCGGGCAAAATACGGATTTAGGCACCCCGGTGCGTGCAGCGGCGCGTGGCTTGGTGGTGTATTGCGGCACACCGTCTGCCGGTTGGGGTAAAGTGGTGGTGGTTGCCCACCGTTTGCCCGGTGATGAAACGGTTTACCAAACGCTCTATGCGCATCTGGATGCGGTAAAAGTGCGCACGGGAGACACCGTGTACCGTGGGGACGAAATAGGCACCATGGGTACGGCAGAGGGGCAATATTGGGCACACCTGCATTTTGAAGTGATAGCCTCTCGCATGGTGGAGGCCGGCATCATGGCGTACCACCCCGGCGGTACCATGAACCGCATTAACCCCGCAGCGTTTATTGCAAAGCACCCGGCACCGCTTTTCCCGGACCCTATGTCGGATGTGGTGTCCTACTACGAGTTTACTAAATCTTTTAACACGTCTCAACCTTAACGCTAACCATTTGTTATGAAGCGCAGTATAGTTCTTTTTCTTGTGGCATTTCTTGTTACGGCAGGTGTTTTTTCTGCCTATTTTTATCTGAATAACGCCAACAGCGCGGCAGATGCCGCAGCGGCTTCTTCGGGCACTGCTACAGCGCAGGGTACCGGGGCACCCCAACAGCAGCAAGCTGCCACCCCCGGCAAAACCGATGGAGAGCAAGGGGCTGCTGCCGGGCAACAGCAGCCTACGGATGCCGGGGCGGTGCCCTCTGCCTCTACCCCGGGTGCGCCCTCTGCCCAAGGGCAGGGAGACAGCGCGCCGGCCGTTGCCCCCGCCCGGGATGCAGAGCCCCCCGCAGACGGTGCAGGCAGTGCTGCCCAGGGCGAGCAACCCGGCCAAACCCCGGCAGACCCGGTGGCAGATGCCATTGCAGCCTTGCCCCCGGTGCAGCTGCCGGAGGGCGTAAAACCGCATAACCGTGCGCACGAGGCTGCGATTCTGACCATGGAGCGTCTGAAGCAAAATCCTGCCGCACAGACGATTCAGCAACTGGTGGCAGCCCGACAGGTATCTCCCGAGGCCGCCGTTGTGATAGAGCAATGGCTGGCAAAGAATACCCCGGGTGCCATCTCAGAAATTGGCGATGCCTTGGTGGTGGACCCCGCCAACCCGTACCATAAGACAAAATTGTTCCGCTACCGTATCGCCGCCGCCGGGGGTGGGGATGACTTGTTGCTCGACATCGAGACGGATTGGAAGCAAACCACTGCCGGTGTGGTGCATGCAGCTATTGTATCTGCCGATAAAACCGTGGTGGCAGATAGCCGCGACTCGTGGTCGGTAGCAGAGGCCTTTATACACAGTGTGGCCGGCGGCAACATGAAGCAGGCACGGCGCATGGTAAAAGGCAAGGGCGTATCCCCCGCCAAATTGGCCGGTTTGTGTATGATTTTTGAGGAAGGTTGCTTTGTGTTGTGCCGCCAAACCCCGCTGCGCCGCACGGCGTTGATTAACGGCAAGGCTTCTTATTTAGTCTATGTTGTGCCCGGTGATGCTCCGGATTCTCCTAAGCTGGAAAGCAACCTCATTGCCTTGGGGCTGGATTTGGATAACGACCAATGGAAAGTCAGCATGGTGGGTACGGATAACCTGCTGAATATTTATTTGGACTACGCCCAAAAGGAGGGTGGCCGTTACTTCCCCATTGTAGAGAATCCCAAGGGGGGAGAGTCTTTGGCTCTTTACTTCGCGTTTGATGATTCTACGCTTACCCCGCGCTCCGACAAACAGCTGCAAATTGTGGCAGAAATTCTCAAGGAAACCGGCGGCAAGCTCGACATCGCCGGCCATACGGACGACCAAGGCTCTGATGAGTACAACCTCGCGCTTTCCCGCCGCCGTGCAGAGTCCGTGCGCGAGGCGCTGATTGCACATGGCGTTGCCCCCAAGCAAATTACCACCAAAGGCTTGGGTAAAAATGAGCCGCGCAAGTTCATTACCGAGGCAGAAAATGAAGACGAGGTGGAGGCCATTCGCGGTGAGAACCGTCGTGCGGAAATTTACCTCGACTTCGAGTCATGAAGTACGCCTTGCGCCCCGCCCGTGCCGGGCGGGATTATGCGGCCGAGCTTAATGCAGAGCAATACGCCGCCGTTACAACGGATGCCAAACATGCGCTGGTGATTGCCGGCGCAGGTAGCGGCAAAACACGTACGCTCACATACCGCGTGGCGCATTTGTTGGATTGCGGCGTGGCACCGTGGCGCATCCTGCTGCTTACCTTCACCAATAAGGCGGCTAAGGAGATGCTGGAGCGTGTGGGGGCTTTGGCCGGTGCCGGGGCAGGGCAGATATGGGGTGGCACCTTCCACTCCGTTGCAAACCGCATGTTGCGCATCCATGCACAGCGCTTGGGTTATTTACCCGGGTATTCCATTTTAGATGGCGACGACCAGCGCGCGCTTTTTCGGGCTCTGACAAAGCAATTTGCCGGTAAGACGGCGAAGAGCGACCGCTTCCCCAAGGCAGAGGTGTTGCAAAGTTTGCATAGCCTTGCCATCAACTCCGGCCGCAGCTGGGAGGAAACCCTGCGTTGCGATTACGCCCACTTGCAGACACACCAAGAGGCCATTGGCAAGATTTTTGAGTCGTACCGCACCCGTAAGCAAGAGAGCAATGCTATGGATTTTGATGATTTGCTGCTCAACTTGCTGCGCTTGTTGCGAGAGCACGACGATGTGCGGCTCGACCTGCAACAGCGCTTTTTGCATGTGTTGGTGGATGAGTACCAGGACACCAATACCCCGCAAGCGCAAATTATTGCCCTGCTGGCCGGTGGGGCGCCTTGCTCCCTCATGGTGGTGGGGGACGATGCGCAGAGCATTTATTCTTGGCGAGGGGCGAATGTGGACCATATTTTTGAGTTCTCGCGTACCTACCCCGGCGCGGTGGTTTACAAAATTGAAACCAATTATCGCAGCGTACCCGCCATCCTCGAAATCTCTAACGCAGCTATCGCCAACAACACGCGGCAATTTGCCAAAATCCTTAAACCTGCCCGCGAGGATGGCGCGATGAAGCCGGCCGTTATCCCCGCGCCCGATAACCGAACCGAGGCACGCTTTGTGGCACAACGCATCGATGAGCTGATGGCCGCCGGTATTGCCGGTAAAGACATTGCCGTGCTGTACCGCGCGCACTTCCATAGTATGGATGTGCAAATGGAGCTTACCCGCAACCATATTCCCTACCGCATTACCAGCGGCCTACGCTTTTTTGAGCAAGCGCATATTAAAGATATTGTGGCGTGGTTGCGCCTGTTGGCTAATCCCAAGGATGATGTGGCTCTGCGCCGTATTTTGCTTACCTTCCCCCGCGTGGGCGAAGGCACCGCCGCTAAAATAGCCGCTGCTTGGATGGCCGCAGCAGATGCTTGGTTTGCGCAGCACCCGCAGGCCCTCGCTATTACGGATGCTCATGCCGCCGTTTTTGCCCGCGTGCCTGTGCCGCCTGCCGTGCGCCCCCACTGGGCAGAGTTTTTGGCTAACATGGACCGCCTGCACCCGGCAGATAAATCCCTAACCTCCCCCGAGTTGGTGCACTTGGTCCAAAACTTTATGGATGCCCACCTGCGCGCCTCTTATGAAAATTACGAGGAGCGCTTGGAAGACATCGGCCAGCTCACTCGCTCTATTGCCGATGCGGCAGACCTGGATGCCTTCCTCAGTCAAGTCGCCCTCCTCAGCGAAGACGACTCCCAAACCGACCCGGACCCCGACAGCGTGACCCTGAGCACCATTCACCAAGCCAAGGGGCTGGAGTGGAAAATCGTCTTCGTCATTTTCTTGGGAGAAGGGCTCTTCCCCCATTATAAAGTGATTCAGCAGACAGAGCCCGATGGTGTGGAAGAAGAATTGCGCCTCTTTTACGTTGCCCTTACCCGTGCTCAAGACCAGCTCTACCTGAGCTACCCCCGTTACAACGGCCACAGCTACGATAGCCGGTTTTGCCCCCCATCCCGCTTCCTCTCTACTCTCCCCAAGCACCTCTACGACCTTTGGGAGATTTAATTGCCCGCGCGGATATGCCGCCCCGCCGTGCGCGGGTGGCCGCAGAATGGGGGGCTCTCCATTTCGGCTCGCATACGCTCGCATGGTGAACAATATTTTAAGCCCCGCAGGGGCGAAATAATATAGGCAGGGGTTAAGCGAGCCAACGGCGAGCGCAACCCCTGCAAAACGTTAAAAAAATATAGAAGCCCGGGGAACCCGCGGCGACAGATTT
>SUVM01000086.1 GCA_015062015.1 Akkermansiaceae bacterium
CCATCCCAATATGTAGGATTACTCGTGCTTGGTGTCCCGCCTCCCACAATTTCGGCGATTTCCCCAAGCTTGCGCTGTTCCCAAGCGTCAGAGAATCCGGCAAATCGGATAGATGGCGTGTCTTTATCAGTCTTCATGCAGGTCTCCTTCCTCAATACTGTCATTATCGAGAGAAAATTCTCGTTCTATATCCTCTACACTTGGTAGACTGCTTTTCCATTCATCAGATAGTGCCGATGTGAGTTCATACTTGGAAATGCCGAGGGGGCGATTAGCGTCACGCAAGGCATATTCTGCCACGACTCGGTTTTTGTTTTTGCAGAGAAGTAAGCCAATGGTAGGGGCATCCTGAGAGGAGCACATTTGTTCATCCACCGCTGTAACATAAAATCCGAGCTGACCGAGGTGTTCGGGCTTAAAGTCAGACGTTTTCAGTTCAATCACAACATAGCAATGCAGCTTGATGTGGTAGAAGAGCAAATCAATATAAAAATCTTCGCCGCCGACCTCCAGATGCACTTGCTTGCCTACAAAAGCGAAGCCTGTACCGAGCTCCAGCAAGAAATCGGACAAACGCGAGACTAACGCGTGTTCGAGCTCTCGCTCCCGAACATCTGCGGAGAGCTCCAAAAAATCCAATTTATAGGGGTCTTTGAGGCTCTCGCGAACCAAATCCGATTGTTGTGGGGGTAAAACAGCTGCAAAATTATTCTGTGCCGCGCCTATACGCTCAGCAGTACGCAGCTCTATCTGGTGTACTAACACATTGCGCGACCAGCCGTGTTGAACTGCGAGTTGAGCGTATTGTAAGCGCTCTTTTTTTGTGGAAAGTTTAGATTGTAAGGTTGATAGGTGATACCACGGTAATTGCGCAAGCGGCGCTTGCGCAATTTCATCGCGAGTCCATGAAGCTGCGAAGAGACACATATAATCAAGATTCCGAACAGAGAACCCTTTGATTTCAGGAAACTCGCGCCGCAAATCATCGGAGAGACGTCTTATCACTTTAGCACCCCATCCATGCTGTTTTTTACGCATTAGAATACCGGCTCCGATATCCCAATAAAGTTGTACAAGCTCCTGATTGACAGCCAGAGCCGCGCGCTGCTGCGCTGCCTGGATTTGCCTTTTAAGCGAGACGAGCCATTCGTTGTACTCAGAAGGTATAGTTTCAAGCTTTGACATCAGATTATTCCTCCCAGTAGTTTTTTCAGTTCATTGATACCCTGCATATCAAACTCGTTGCCGGTCAATTCTCCAAGGAGATTGGCAAGAGATGATTCCGTCTCAGAGATTTGGTGGTCAACCTCGGCAAACGTGGTTTCATACTTTTTGCTCAGAGCAATGAGCTTGGCGATAAAATCATTGATGATAGCGGCGGGCAAGCCTGCCATCTTCTCCACCAAAGGAGTTACCCACTTAAGCTTGATAAGCTGCATGGCT
The DNA here is from genome assembly GCA_015062015.1 of Akkermansiaceae bacterium. GTDB lineage: Bacteria > Verrucomicrobiota > Verrucomicrobiia > Verrucomicrobiales > Akkermansiaceae > Akkermansia. Next base: position 1,444 of record SUVM01000086.1, read on the forward strand.
TGAGCATCGTCCAGAGCCTCGATAGTCTTTTTAGTCAGGATATGTAAATCCTTTTCAGCCTCTTTCACTTGCTTCTTGAGGGCTTTTTCTTCATTCATCAGTACCGATACCTTGCGAAGGACGGCCAGCGTCTCCGGCTCGGCATCCTTAGCTTTCAGCGTCTTAGTGATTTCCTTGGGAACAAATGCGTCCTTGGCTTCGTTGACAAAATCGCATTCCTTGTCCTCCTCGCTCAACTCTTCGAGCAGGGATTCATACTCAGCGGCAATCTCGGACAAGCGGGCTTCATCTGCCTTGAGTGCTGCGAGGTTAGAAGCGAGCAAGGTTTCCTGAACCAAGGCAAAAGGCATCACATGGCCGCCCCAGCCGTCCTGAACCTCTTGGTCTTTGCCATCCTTTTTCTTGAGCACCATATTGGGGTCAACCTGTTTGACAGCAGCAAAGCCCTCTGTCCGGATAACTTCAAGGTCAACGGCAATCTTGCCCCACACATCATCCAAGAGCTGATAGGCAGCGTATTTATCCACCAAGGGGATGCCGCTGAGGCGGGAGAAGATATCATCGCTGAGGATGGATTCCTCCTTGGAGGGATTCAGCTCCATCATTCTATCGAGCAGTTCAGCAGAAAGGAACGCATCAAAATCAGCAAACGCGCTGCGATAATTTTCCGTAAATGCCGCCACGTCCGGGTGAGTAAAGACGGCATCCTTGAAATCCGCCACCTTGGCATGGCAATACGCCGCATTATCAGAAGCAAACAAAGAGGCTTTCAGCGTTGGGAATGCCTGCCAGTACTCATGCAAATCTGCCAGCTCAGACTCAGGAATCCCGCCGAACATGGATGCGTAGATATCCCAGCTCTCTGCTTTTTCAGAAGAATCCACATAGCGCGGAATGTTGAGGTTGTATTCGTTGCGGCGAATCTCGTCACGGCTCACCACACGAGAAAACTTCTCCGTATCCGAGCGAGAGGTCACGACATCTACAATCTTCTTGATATCGCATGCACGCAACACGTTGTTCTTGCCCACCTTGGCAAAGCCCTTGGAGGCATCCACGATGAGAACATCCGTATTGTCGCGCTTCTGCTTCAACACCATGATAATGGTCGGGATACCTGTGCCAAAGAAAATGTTGGCGGGGAGGCCGATAATGGCATCTACATGGTTGTTCTCAATGAGATTCTTACGGATAGCACCCTCTTCACCGCCACGGAACAGTACACCATGAGGCAGCACGATGGTCATGATACCATCAGGATTCAAGTGATACAAATCATGCAGCAGGAAAGCATAGTCTGCCTTACCCTTGGGGGCGAGCCCAAAGCGTGCATATCGCGGGTCAGAATCCTTATCTGTCGGATTCCACGCCTGAGAATACGGCGGGTTGGACACGACGGCATCCACATACAGCGGGGCGTAGGTGTTGACGGGGTCATTCTCATCAAAGAACGGCCAGTCTTCTTCCAGCGTGTCGCCATTGCGGGTAACGATGTTATCCGGGAGGATACCACGCATGACCAGATTCATACGAGTCAGGTTGTAGGTATTCTCCTTGAGTTCCTGGGCAAAGTATTTGATGTTGTTGTCGCTGCCCATATAGCGGGCAACGCATTTGCCGATATTGATGAGCAATGAACCGGAACCGCTGGTGGGGTCGTAAATCTTAATCTCTGCCCTGTCCTTGAGGTGGTCAGCCACAATCTCAGACATCAGCAAAGATACCTCATGCGGGGTGTAGAACTCGCCCGCTTTCTTACCGGCATTGGCAGCAAAGTTGCTGATAAGGTATTCATAGATGAAGCCAAGCACATCGTAATCCTGCTTGCCATCCATGGGAATATCCTTGATAAGGTACAGCAGGTCGCGAATGGCTTTTGTTCGCGCGCCGGAGGACTCCCCCAGTTTGGACAGCCCCGTTTCCAGAGTGACGAAAATCTTGTCAAACACCTTTTTGTGGGAGGTATTGATAAGGCGGCTGAAAGCAGAAAGAGCATCGGTCACATTAGCCGCTGTGAAATCATTTCCCTGAGCAATCCATGTGGAAAACAGATTTTCGTACGAGATGAAGTAGCCTATATTGGAACGCACAAACTCCATCGTTTCGGCATCATCTTCCGTCACATCCGGCAGGTACTCGTCCGTCCAATCGTGTTCTTTCAGGAACTTAACTTGCTTATCAGAAAGAAACTTGTAGAAAATAAAGCCCAGAATATAGTCCTTATATTCGTTGGCCTCGATTTTGGAGCGCATCTTGTTTGCTGACTCCCAGATTTTTGATGCAAGTTGTTGTTTATTCATATCCTGATAATAATAAGTAGTTTTTCGTTATTTTAGAACAAGTGGATTGAAAGTCAAGAATTCAACGTGTCAATTCTCTTGATTTCAGAAAAATCCTAACAACATCTCGATAGAGTTGATAAAAAACGGGAGGGCGGTGCTCTGTGCGCCCGCAAACTTTGCAAAAGTTCTAACGGCATCCCCCACCTACATACTCACAATCAGGCATTAGCTCGTTGAAAGCATGAGAGAAAAAGCAGCTTAAGCGAGGGCGGATTTGAGGTTACGGAACATGAAGCAAGCGACGGCGGCACTGCTGAGGGCGAGGAGGGCGCACTGGGTTTGGGGGGAGAGGCCTGCTTCTTTCATGGCAAATTGAACGACGACGGACATAATGCCCAAGAAGCAATCCACAAGGTTACCGGCGGCGATAACATCGCCGCGTTTATCGTTATCGGCGCGGTCCTGCAACAAAGCATTGAGGGGGACCAAGTAGCCGGCAGCCATAAAGCCGGTAAAGGCCAAGGCAACAAAGAAAAGCACAGAGCCGTAGGGGACGAGGGCGAGGGCGGCGCAACCGAGGGTCATGCCGATACCGCCCACGTTGGCCACCCAAGCGCGTATTTTGCGGGCGCAGGCCACAGAGGCAAGTACACCACCCAAGATAGAGCCGCCGCTAATCCAAGCCATAAGGAGGGCGGAGTCCTTTTGCTGGGCGAGCACTTTCATAAAATCGCCATCGGGGCTGCCGGCCTGGGCATCGGATGCCATTTGCAGGGCAACAAGCATCATGGTGCCGGCAATAAACCAAAAGTAACCGATGCCGATTTCGCTGTTACGCAGCACGGGGTTGCGCCATAACATGCGCAGTTGGGTAAAGTGCTCCCACAAGAGGCTGCGGCGGAAGGGTTGGCGGCTTTGCGCCTTAAAGCGGGGGATGGTGAGGCTGAGGAGCAGCACCACCACAGCCCCACATGTAGCGACGGCGCAAGGCCATGCAGCGGCCTCGAATCCGGCGTTGCTGCCCCAGCGGGTCAAGAGAAAATACACGATGGACAAGGCGCCGATTTGCCCGATGAGGAGGGCAAGCATGGAGGTAATCTCCAATATACCGCTGGCAAAGCCAATGTGTTGAGAGCCGACGATGTCTTTTACCAAGCCTTTCTTTGCGGGGCTGAAAAACATGGCCTGCACACAAAATACGGTAAAAAACCCGATGGCGATATACAGGTTGTGTAGGAACAAGCCTGCCGTCATACCGGCGAGCACCAGCACTTGCAGCAATACCATGGCTTGCAGAAGGCGTGTTTTGCAGTAGCGGTCCGCCAACCAACCGCCCAAGGGAGAGAAGAGAACAAAGGGCAACACAATCAGCACGGAAAGCGGGTATTGCAGTTCGCGGCTCATCCAAATTCCCAAAGCAATGAGCAGGAATTGAACTCCTTTCTCGTTGAGGGAGTTCATGGATTGAATGACCGTAAGGCTCCAGAAGGAACGCCAAGGTGTTTTGGGGGATTCTGTTGTGTTCATGTATGAGAGATACGTTAAAACGGCCGAGCCCTATCCGGCACGGCCATTGTAGGAAAAGCATGCGGTGTGCTACTGCCAGCCTTTATCCTGCATAAACAAAGCGGCATTGCGCTGGCCTTGTGCTGCGGCTTTGCGGATCCAATGCTCGGCCTGCTGCGGGTCCTGCTGCACGCCCAGCCCCATATCGTAGCATTTGCCGAGGTTGTACTGCCCGTTAGCGTCGTCTAGCTGAGCGGCAACGGCAAACAGGGAGGCGGCTTTTGCCAAATCCTTAGCAACACCTTGACCGTTAAGATAATGCAAGCCTAAGTTGTTATAAGCAGAGGCATCCCCCTGCTCTGCGGCGCGAGAATACCAAAAAACAGCTTGCTGCATGTTTTCGGGTACCCCGGCGCCGCTGAAATAGCAGGTAGCCAAGTTGTTTTGGGCATCTACATGCCCCAGCTCTGCTGCAGAGCGATACCACCGGACGGCTTCTTTAATATCCTTGCGGGTTCCGTACCCAAAGTCGTAGCACTTGGCAAGCATGTACCGGGCCTGTGCGTTTCCTTTATCCGCAGATTTGCGGTACAACGGCAAAGCTGCGGCGTAATCACGGGCATCGTACAATTGCTGTGCTTGGTCGCAAATGGCTTGGGGGGTCTCGCAAGAGACTACCAACAGGGCTGCCACAAGGCCAAGTAAGTATGGATGCTTTGCGCTCATGCTACGGATACGAAGGATTAACGTATTTTTTTTGGGGGGGAATGAGGGGGGGCAGATACGCGGTTACTCGCGTGCCAGCAAGTAGCGCTCTGCCTCTATGGCAGCCCAGCAGCCCATACCGGCGGCAGATACAGCCTGACGGTATACGGGGTCCGCAACGTCGCCGGCGGCAAATAAGCCGGGGGTTTTGGTAGCTGTACCGCCGTTTGTGCGGATGATGAATCCGGCCGCATCCACATCCACCAAATCGCCGAGGAATTGACTGTTGGGCTTGTGCCCAATAGCCATGAAGACGCATTTTACCTCCAGCTCTCGTTCCTCTCCGTTAACGGTGTCTTTGAGGGTGATGCTGCACAGCTCCCCGGCGGCATCCTTATGGTAAGCAGAGATGGTGCTGTTCCACACGGGTTGGATTTTGGGGTTGGAGAGCACGCGTTGCTGCATGGCTTTGCTGGCACGCAGTTGATCTCTGCGGTGAATGAGGTAGACCTTGCTTGCAAAGCGCGTGAGGAAGGAAGCCTCCTCGCAGGCGCTGTCGCCACCGCCTACCACGCACACGGGTACATCGCGGTAGAACGCGCCGTCGCATGTGGCGCAAGCGGTAAGACCGTGGCCAATGAGCTCTTTCTCGCCCTCGATACCCAAATATCGAGCCGTAGCCCCGGTGGCAATAATTACGGCTTCTGCCTTATAGGCTCCGCCGGTGGTGGTTACCACAAAGAGGTCGCTGCATGCTTCCTTGGTTACGGATATCACGTTCTCATAAGCATAACGAGCACCGAATTTTTCGGCCTGTTGGCTCATATTGAACATTAAATCCGGCCCCATAATCCCCTCCGGAAAACCCGGGAAGTTCTCGATTTCCGTTGTTGTTGTCAACTGCCCGCCCAGTTGCTCCCCGGTGAATACCAAGGGGGATAAGTCCGCACGCGCAGCGTAGATGGCTGCCGTATAGCCGGCAGGCCCCGTTCCTATAATAATCAGTTTCTCGTCCATTGCCGCTATATTACACCATTATTGACCGCGCAGCAAGAAGAATATGTGTCTTATCTTAGAATTTTTCTAAAATAAGACACAGTAGAAGCTTTATCAGTGCTTGCCACACTTACACTCATGCCCTTCGCCATGGCCGCCGCAGCACTCGTGCCCTTCGCCATGGCCACCGCAGCACTCATGGCCTTCGCCGTGGCCGCCGCAGCACTCATGCCCTTCGCCATGGCCGCCGCAGCACTCATGGCCTTCGCCGTGGCCGCCGCAGCACTCGTGGCCTTCGCCATGGCCGCCGCAGCACTCGTGGCCTTCGCCGTGGCCGCCGCAGCGGCACTCGTGCTCTTCGGCATCTGCCTCGTGATGGGCGCAATCGGAGTCGCAATCATCGCAATTACCGTGGCAACCGCCACCGCAAGAGCAAGCGGAAACCTGCTGCTGCATGCTCTCTGCCACTTCTTCGTCTGTAGGAGACTCGCCTTTTTCGATAGCGAGGTAGAGGTATTGCTGCACAGTGGCCAAAAGTTGATCTAATTCTTGGCGAGCCTCAAGGAACCCGCGACAAATATCATTAGACACCACATCCTGACGCAAGCCGTCGAACTTGGCAATTTCTTCCTCCGACGGGGGCATACCGGCCATGTGTTTGTTACGCAACTCTTCGCCGTATTGGTCCACCTTACGGAAGAGCTCTGTAGCCTCGGGGGTTTGGTAGAGGAGGCGAATACGAGCATTGGCGGAAATGACTTTTTGAGATTGAGCAAAGGCATTGGCAAGCTCTGTGGTCAACTTAACAAGTTCGGGGGTAAGAGACGTATTAGACATAACACAGGTATGGTAGCACCGATAGCCCCGTAAGGCAATGCTATATCGAGTCAGCAAAAAAAGAGCAAGAGGCCAACCACCCCCCATTTGCCGATGAGAGCAGCAGTGCCAAGGTGAGCAGCCCGCCCCCCCCTTGGGGCAATACCTGCAACAATGTAGCTTGGGTAACTTAGGGAAAAACATGCAAATTACCTGCATTTTATATTGTCAATCGTGCAGGTAATGTGCTATAATATCTTTACATGAGAGTAGCAGACTGTAAAAGAACCACGGGAGAAACAGACATTACACTGAAATTGAATCTGGACGGCACGGGTTGTGCGGCCATACAAACCGGGCATGCATTCTTTAACCACATGCTGCACCTGTTGGCTCGCCACAGCCTTATTGACATAGAGTTACAAGCTGTCGGAGATTTAGAGGTAGATGCCCACCACACCATAGAAGATACAGGCATTGTGCTGGGGGAGACCATACTGAAAGCCTTGGGCGACAAGAAGGGGATTCGGCGCTACGGCTGTGCCTATGTGCCGATGGACGAAACGCTTTGCCGCTGCGTTATTGATATATCTAACCGCCCGTACTTAGAGTTTCGCGCGCCGCAAGGTGCGGCAGATGCGCCCAATATGCCGCTTTCTCTCACGGTGGAGTTTTGCCGTGCCATCGTTAATAACCTGCGCTGCAACCTGCATATCGAAGTATTTTACGGAATGGACGGGCACCACATTGCAGAGGCCGTTTTCAAAAGTCTGGCGCATGCGCTACGGCAAGCCATAGAGTGCGACCCGCGCACCGCCGGCAGCATACCCTCCACCAAAGGAACTTTATAAAACACACATCAACCATGAGCACCCTCGGCATTATTGACTACGGCGCAGGCAATCTGGCCAGCGTATGCAACTCTTTCCGCGCGCTTGGGGTGGAGGGTCGGCTTATCCGTACGCCGGAGGATGCAACAGGTATTACCCACTTGGTGCTGCCGGGGGTAGGGGCTTTTGGGGACTGCGCCAAGGCGTTGCAACACCGGGGGCTTGCAGACTTTATACGCACATGGATTGCCGCCGGCAAGCCGTTTTTAGGCATCTGCATCGGCTACCAAATCCTTTTTGAAAGCAGCGACGAAACGCCGGATGCACGCGGGCTGGGCATTTTCTCGGGGCACGTTCGGCGCTTTAACGACAGCGGGCAAAAGATTCCGCATATGGGGTGGAATGCCGTACAGCCGGTCGACGCAGCACACCCGTTGTGGGCAGACATGGGGCCGGAGCCGTATTTTTACTATGTGCACTCCTATTACCCACAACCTACGGACCAAGGGTTGATAGCCGCCACCACCACATACGCAGACACCTTTGCAGCCGCCATCATTCGGGGCAATGTGGTTGCCACCCAATTTCACCCCGAAAAAAGCCAACAGCAAGGGCTGCGGCTGCTGCGCAACTTTCTTACACTCGGAACAAAACTCTCGTGAAAACTCTAGATCGCTACATACTCAAACAGCTCATCGCCGTCACCTTTTTGGGGGTGATGTCTCTCACGCTGCTTATGTTGTTGGGGCAGTTATTTAAGGAGCTGCACAGCCTGTTGGTGGAAAGCGGG
>SUVM01000087.1 GCA_015062015.1 Akkermansiaceae bacterium
GGGCAGTACCACATGGGCGCGGTCGGAAATAAGGAGGTTGGACGGGCTGATTTCCACACCCTCGGCGCGCAGGTATTCTATCTCCTCTACTAAAGACGTGGGGTTAATGACAACGCCGTTGCCGATGACGTTCACTTTTCCCGGCCACAGGATGCCGGAGGGTATGAGGTGCAGAACGTATTTTTTGCCTTTGGCAATAACGGTATGTCCGGCATTGCTGCCACCTTGGCTGCGGGCTACATAATCCGCTGTTTCGGTGAGGAAGTCGATTACCTTTCCTTTGCCTTCATCTCCCCATTGGGAGCCTATGACTAGTGTATTCATGTTTGCTGTATGTAATGCAGACTTGGTTTGCGAGGGTTGTTAAGCCTGTATCATCTTGGTGATTTCGGTGAAATAGGAATCGTACCCCTTGGGACCGGCAATGTCCGCCGGTTGGTATTGTACGGTAAAGATGGGGAGCTCTTTGTGGCGCAAGGCTGCTACGGTGTTATCGTTCATGTTGGTTTGGATAACCTCCAGCTCGGCGGGCAGGCTTTCTGCCACTACGGTAAAGCTTTCGTTTTGAGAGGTAATGAGCACATGGCCGATGCGTTCGTCTTTCACCGGCTGGTTGGCACCATGGTGGCCGAACGGTAATTGCCGTGTAGCCGCACCAAAGGCTTTGGCCAGGGCTAAGTGCCCCATGCCGGTGCCGAATACAGGCATGCCGGAGCCGGCAATGGCTTTAATGTTGGCAAGTACCTCCGGGCTAAGGGCTGCCGGGTCGCCCGCACCGTCGGAAAGGAAGACGGCCTTGTATTCTTTGCCGGAAAGGATGGCATCTGCCGCTGTGGTGGCGGGCAGAATGTCGCACTCGTAACCGTGTTGGCGCAAGGTGGCTATGGTGCTGAATTTGATGCCGAAGTTGAGCACGGCAATCTTACCGATAACCGCCGGCAGCTCGGTGTAGTTCGTCATGTCGCCAACGGTTTTGTTGGGGAGTTTCCAGCCGCGTAAATCGCGCCCTTGTATGGCGGCCGCATCATCTGTGCAAACATAGCTTAACGGGTCCGTGCCTGCCAGTGTGGGGGCTGCTTGGGCTGCGGCAACGGCGGCATCTGCACTCAGCTCTGTGGAGACGCAGGCGCGCATGCTGCCGTTCTCTCTCAGGTGTGTGGCAATGGCGCGGCAATCCACTCCTTCTATGCCCACCATGTTGAATTGCTGCATCCAGCTGCCCATGTCTGTATTGGCTCTCCAGTTGCAGTGTAAGCGTGCAAGTTCCGTAACGACGAGAGCGTTAGCTTGCGGACGTGTGCTTTCGTTATCCTCGGTGCATATACCGTAGTTGCCGATAAGGGGGTAGGTCATCACCGGGATTAATCCGCGCGTTGCCGGGTCAGTAATCAGCTCCTGATAACCGGCCACTGCGGTGTTGAAACAAAGCTCACCGGTTGCTGTGCCGGTGGCGCCAATGGCGCTGCCTTCATATACGGTTCCGTCTTCGAGTGCAAGAATAGCTTTCATGCGTTTTTTCTTTTGAGCCGTGCCATGATACCAAAATTATGCCACCCGCGCAAGTCTATATTGTGCGTATGTGTAAAAAAGATTTTGCGCCGGCTCATTTGTTGGAAAATTGTCTGTCAAAATTCGTCATTTTGTTCAAGAATGCTTGCAAACATGAGCAAAATATGCTTTAATGCCAATTGAGGCATGCAGCATGTGTGAGATTGTTGCGCTGCCCGGTCAATTTCAACCTCAAATAAGACAGTTATGGAAAACGAAGAAGTACAAGTTGGTGCCGCTGAACCGGTGGCTGAAGGAGTGGTAGCCGTTGCCCCCAGCAGTGATACGAAAGATCGTCTGGCTGCCGCCCGGGAGTATGCTGTTGCCCAGTATGATAAACTTCGCCGTGCAGCGGCGGGGCAAATGGAGAACGTGCGCAAGTACACCCAAGAGGCACGCGAGCAAATCAACGCCGGGTGGGATGTAACCTGCTCTAAAGCTAAAGAATTGCACAAAGCCGGCGAGGAGTTTGTGAAAGCGCATCCCACCGGTTCCGTGCTTGGCTCCGTGGGTGTAGGCCTGTTGTTAGGCTTGCTCTTGGGGTGCACCAAACGCTAACCATGGGCGGGGCTGCCTTGTGCGGTACGCCTGCGGATAATTCTGCTTTTATCACGAATGTCCCTTTTTTCTTTCAGAAAACCGCAAGTCCTCACCTCGCTGCAAGAGCAGGGGGGTGAGCTCTTGTCGGAAATCAGAAACGCGGCTGCCTATGCTAAATCGCACGCCGGGTCTCTGCTCGCTCTGTTTCGGCTGGATTTGGCCGAATATATGGCACAGCAACGCCGCCGGGTGGTGATGTTTGCTGCTGCCGGCATAGCCTTTTTGGTGGGCTATTTGCTGCTTTGTGTATTGGCCGTGTTGGCTTTGCAGCTTGTGTTGGGCTCTTGGCTGTGGGCAGTGGGCGCCGTTTTTGCTTTTAATGTGTTGGTGGGTATGCTGATGTTGGTAAAAGCATTGCGTGCCAAGCCTGCTCCTTTAGCTGCCGCCACGCGGGCTGAACTTAAAAATGATTTGGAATGTCTCAAAATTCTTCTCAGCAAAGAAAACAAGCACTCCTGATGCAAATTGCACAGGAACGCGTGCTGATTCTGACGGCTTTTGAAGGAGTGAAAAGCCGTGCAGAGGCTTGTGCCGAAACACTGCACCTCAACCATGCTATGGTACGCAAAGGGGTGTTGGCCGCCGGGGTGGCTTCCGCCCTGGCATTGGTTTTGCAGCTGTTGCGCCGTAAGAGTTGTGCAGATGGCATTGTGCTTTCTCGCGGTGTGGGGGTTGGCCGCTATTTGTCTGCCAAATTAGCAACCATGGTGCTGATTCCGTGGCTGCGCCGTGTGATGGTACAGCCCGCTACGGAGCCGGGCAAACCCAAGAAACGCGGGCTGTTGCGCCGGTTGTTTTCCCGCTCCTGATATGTTTTTCTAGGATAACCCATCTGAGTGAATGATGAAAAAGGTTTTTATATCGGGCGCGTTTAATGTGTTGCATGCCGGGCATATTCAGTTTTTCCGGGAGGCGAAAGCATTGGGAGATTACCTTATCGTATCCTTTCCGCCGGCGGATTTGTTGTGGAAATTGTATGACAAAAAATCCGTTTTGGACGATGCGGATAAATTGGAGCTGCTGCGTTCCATTGCCTACATAGACGAGGTTGTGTTGTCTACGGATGAGGATGTGGAGCTGTCGTTCCGCTCCGCTTTCATTGAGGCGAAGCCGGATGTACTGGCAGTCACCACAGATGATTTGTACACAGAGGCCAAGCGGGCTCTTTGTGCAGAATGCGGGGCAGAGTTGGTGGTGCTGCCCAAAACGCCGCCCGTTGGCAAGGTAACCACCAGTACAGCCGTTGTGGACCGCATTAAAGCCCCCTTGCATGTGCCGTTGCGTGTGGATTTTGCCGGTGGTTGGTTAGATGTGCCCGAGCACGCCATCCCCGGCGAGTTTGTTGTCAATTGCTCCATTTCACCCACGGTATCGCTTAAGGAGTGGAACTACCGCCAGGGTGCCGGCATGGGTGGCAGTGGCGGTTGGAGCGTCCTTAACGGGTGGGACCCCGTTGGCTCCGAGCTTGGCCTGGGCGTCGGTTGGCAGGACCCCGCCGTCATTGCCGAAACCGGGGCTTGCGTATGGCATTCCGGCGCGCGCCCCGTGCTTGATTTTAAGAACACCGGCGAGTTTTTGCGCGGTTGTATGGCTGTGTATGATACGCGTATCAAGCACGACACCCCCGGTTTAGCTGCGCTTTCCCGCAATTATGGTAAAATTGCCAAAGCTGCTCGCGTGGCGCGCCTCGGTGTGTTAGAGCAGGATATCACCGTTTTGGCAGTAGCCGTTAGCCTGAGTTACCAAGTGCAGTTGGAGGAAGGAATGCAACCGCTGGAGCGCATCGGCGAGTCCCTTGCCCATAAATATTGCGGTGGCGGCCACGGCGGCTACGCACTGTACATGTACGAGACCCCCGAGGCGCGTGCTGCTGCTCTGCAAGCCTGCCCCTACCTGTACCCCATAGAGCCCTATTGCCGTACATTCGGTAAAGACGAGCAAGTGCCGTGGGAACCGCAGTATTTGGAGCGGCTCCGTGCGCAGAATGTGTTTAAGGATCACTTTTAATTTACTTACCTTATTTTCTTTATGCCGAAAGTTTTTGTATCCGGTTGTTTTGATGTATTACACAGCGGCCATATTGCCTTTTTAGAGGAGGCTGCCGGCTACGGGGATGTGTATGTCTCGCTCGGCTCCGATGAAACCGTGCGCATCCTCAAAAACCGTAAAACAATGTATAACGAGCAAGAGCGTAAATATATGCTGGAGGCGATTCGTTTTGTCAAAAAGGTATACATTGGCCCGGATACCGGTAAAATCCTGGACTTTGCACCCTTGCTCGACGAGGTGAAGCCCGATATCTTTTTTGTAAACGAGGACGGAACCGGTGATGAAAAGAAAGCCTTTGTGGAGTCCAAGGGGATTCGCTATGTTACCAGTTCGCGCATCCCGCACGGCAATTTGCCGGTGCGCTCTACTACCAGTATTCGAGAAACTCTCCAAAAATGAAAAGTTTAGGTATTACATATGAAGTGGGAGACCACGGTGAACGCCCATGGGGCGAGTGGTTGGTTTTGGATAAACAATCCCACGTTATTGTTAAAAAAATTTTGGTGCGCCCCGGCGAGCGCCTTTCCCTGCAACGCCACCAACACCGCACCGAGCGTTGGATTGTGACGGAAGGCGTGGCCACCGCCTATTGCGACGGCTCCACCACGCATCTTCACGTCGGTGAGTCTATTTGGATTCCCAAACGCAGCATCCACCGCCTCAGCAACGAGCAGGATACCCCGCTCGCGCTTATCGAAATCCAACTCGGCGACACGCTTACAGAGGATGACATTGAGCGCTTTACGGATGATTACGGAAGAGTTGATTAATTGCATACGCTTATGAGTGATGCCGATGTAAATGCCACCATGCTTCCGTGGCAGGGGGTGGATGGAGTATTGGTTATTAACATGGATACCAATACCTCAAGAATGGAGGCGTTCCGCAGCAATGTTGCCGCTCATTTGCCGCAAGACCGAGTGGAGCGCCTCAGTGCCGTAGTGGGCCGTGCCTTGCCGAGTTACGGCCAATTACCTTGGTTTACGGATAAAACCGGGCAACGAGCCTCGTTTTGGGTCGGAACCGGCGGGTGTACGTTGTCTCACTTCAAGGCTGTTGCTTATGCCAAGAGCCGAGGGTGGAAAAACGTACTTATTTTTGAGGATGATGTGGTGGCTGAGCACGCAGATGCCGTTGGTATGGCCGTGGCTAAAGCCATCAAATTGTTGAGTGGTACATACATTTTATACTTAGGGTATAATCAACCGGCACCGCGTGGGTATCTGTTTGCGGATGTGGGAGAAGCAGAAATATGGAAAACCGAAGGGGTGTTGGCCGCGCACGCATACTTGGTGCCGGAGTCCGCTTACGATACCATATTGGCAGATGCACCGGCAACCGAAGCAGATATATGGGAGTGGTTGTCTCGGTACAGAGCTATAGATGTCTATTACCGTGACTTCTTGCCGTTAAAAGGGGTGAATATCTATGTGATGAAACCGCAGTTTTATGTGCAGAGCGCTCAGGACTCCGACATTGCCGGTGAGTTTTTCAATGCGCAGGTTCATGGGCAGAGGGTAGCCCCAATTCCGGTTGCCTCCTTAGATGGTTTTTTCTGCTCTCTGTTACGTCGCTTTCGCGCGCTTAAAGTAAAATTAAATTCAATGCGGACGCATCGTCGTGCTCGCAAAAATGGTTTCCCGGGCTTCAGAAAACGTAAGAAATGAAGCAGAATCCGTAAAAATCCGTAATTTGGCACCGTTTGTGCTTGATTTTCGCCCCGTTTGGGGGCATATTAAGAGCTCACAACACTATTATGTCTGAACAAAAAGAACGCAAGACACTGGAAGAACGAAATGCGGCAAGCGATTTGGAGCGTTTGCGCCACTCGTGTGCGCATGTGCTGGCTGCCGCTATTTGCCGTATATGGCCGCAGGCTCAGCTGGCTGCCGGCCCTGCCGTAGAAAACGGCTTTTATTACGATATCGAGCTGGATCACAACATCTCTGCCTCCGAGTTTGAATTGATTGAGGCTGAGATGAAAAAAATCGTTAAGGAAAATCAGACATTTGAGCGAACTACCGTAACCCGTGCGCAAGCCATGCAAATGGCGCAGTCCGGCGAGTTGGGCTCCGTTGGCCCGCGAGGCGTTGCCTCCAAGTATAAAGTGGATTTGCTCAACCGCATCCCCGAGGATGAGGAGATTTCCATCTATCGCAATGGCGACTTTACGGATTTGTGCGCCGGCCCGCATGTTGGCCGCACCGGCAACTGCAAGGCTTTTAAAGTAATGAGTGTGGCCTCTGCCTATTACCAGGGAGATGCCTCCGGCCCGCGTTTGCAGCGAGTATACGGCACCTGTTTCCCCAACCGCACGCAGCTGGATGAGCATTTGGCGCGGTTGGAGGAAGCCCGCAAGAGAGACCACCGCAAGCTTGGCCGCGAGATGGGGCTCTTTACCATAGACGAGATGGTGGGGCAGGGCTTGGTGTTGTGGAAACCCAAGGGGGCTATCGTACGCCGCGAATTGCAGGACTTCATCACCGAGGAGCTCGACCGCATCGGCTATTCTCAGGTCTATACCCCGCACATCGGTAAGTTGGACCTTTATATGACCTCCGGCCACTGGGCTCATTATAAAGAAAGCCAGTTCCCCCCCATCCCGGACCCGGATGACTTTAAGAAACTGCGCGATGAGCATGCCACCTGTGCAGACCTTTTTAATGCGTTGGATACAAAGACCATCACCGGCTTTATGCTCAAGCCGATGAACTGCCCGCACCACATCCGCATTTATGATAGCGAGCCGCATTCTTACCGCGACCTCCCCGTGCGTTTGGCAGAGTTCGGTACCGTTTACCGCTGGGAGCAAAGCGGTGAGTTGGGCGGTATGACCCGCGTGCGCGGCTTCACCCAAGATGATGCCCACATCTTCTGCCGCCCGGACCAAATCAAGGAAGAAGTGCAACAGTGCATCGGTATCGTTAAGCACATTCTCGGTACCTTGCAAATGAACGATTACCGCGTGCGCCTTTCCCTGCGAGACAAAGATTATTCCGATGCCAAATATGTGGGCACCGTCGAGAACTGGAAGCTCGCAGAGCAAGCCTTGCGCGAGGTGCTTGCGGAAAACGGATTTGACTATATCGAGGCAGAGAACGAAGCTGCGTTCTACGGCCCCAAAATCGACTTCATCGTGCGCGATGTTATTGGCAGAGATTGGCAACTTGGTACCGTGCAGGTAGACTATAACCTGCCGGAGCGCTTCGACTTGTCTTATACCGGGGCAGACAACAAGCCGCACCGCCCCATCATGATTCACCGTGCCCCCTTCGGCTCTATGGAGCGCTTTACCGGCTTGCTGATAGAGCATTTTGCCGGCAAGTTCCCCACTTGGTTGGCCCCGGAGCAGGTGCGCGTTCTGCCTATTTCCGACAAAGTGGCAGACTTTGCGGAAACGGTGCGCAAATCCCTTGCTGCAAAAGGCGTGCGAGTAACGCTAGACGATGCTCCGGATAAAATCGGTGCCAAGATACGCAATGCCCGTTTGGAGCGCGTGCCCTACATGGTCGTTGTCGGACAGAGAGAAGCCGAGCAAGGCTTGGTATCCGTACGCCACAGAGAGCTCGACGTTGTAGGCACCATGCCCGTAGCGGACTTTGTAGAGGCCGTGTGTGCAGAGATAGATGCACGCCTTATCAAACCCGCGCTTCAAGCAGAACAAAAAGAGCCCGCCGCTCAATAAATAAACCGTTTCTTGCCGAAGGCGGCAAACTCCGCTTGTCGCCTTCGGTGCTTTACACAACCATACAGAAAAACCAAAAAACACACTCAAGTGCCAGCCCCACAAAAAAATAATAACCCCGGCAACCGCCCCAACAAGAGGGAGCAGAATGCCAAAGCCCCGCAGACGCGCGTTAATGACCGCATCCGCGCCCCCAGAGTCCGAGTTGTTACCGCCACCGGCGAGCAGCTCGGCGTAATGTCCACCCGAGACGCCTTGGCCAAAGCCAAAGAAATCGGGTTGGATCTTGTAGAAGTTGCACCTAATGCAGACCCGCCCGTGTGCCGCCTTATCGACTACGGTAAGTACAAGTACATGTTGGCCAAACAGCAAAAGAACAACAAGACCAAAACCGTGCGCATGAAAGAAATTAAACTGCGTATCGGTACGGATGTGAATGACTATAACGTCAAGATGGCTCGCTCCGAGCAGTTCTTGGATCATGGGCATAAAGTTCGCTTCCAGCTCCGTTTCCGTGGCCGTGAAAACGCCCACCAGCAGCTCGGCCTTGAAGTGATGGCGAAAGTTGTGGAAGATTTGCGCACCATGGGCAAAATTGACCAAGCTGCCAAGCTTGCAGGTAACACCGTTACCATGGTGCTTACCCCGCTTCCTCAAGCTCAGCGCGTCAAGAAGTTTAAGAAATACGAAGAAGAGGATTTCGATACCGAATCCTCCGAGTTCGATGCGTCTGACGACGAATAAAGAGCCTATCTGTTCTCGTCTTTAGCTCTGTTTTTTACACTGTGGCGGCAATTATGCCGCCACACGTCTTTTGCCCCGCCAAGGAGCAGCGTACTTTATGGCTATCAATGCTGGGCCGTTGCATCGGTATTCCGGCTACAGAAACGATAGCACATCTTCAGCGGGTGTGCTCTACGGCTTGTAAAAGCGCATCGGGCAAGGGGGGCTGCCCGGCGGCTGCGGCGCATTGCTCCAGCTGGGCAACGGTGCGCGCGCCGATGAGCACGCTGGTGATTTCCGGCCGGCGCAGCAGCCAGCGCAAAGCCAGTTGGGTAAGGGGAATGCCTGCTTTACACGCCAGCGCGTGCAGTTGTTGTACGCGCTTGGCATCTGCCTGCACTTTTGCGGCATCCAGAAAGACGGAGGCTGCATCTGCCGCGCGGGAGGCGGGCGGAAGCATGCCGCCCAAATATTTACCCGTCAGCATGCCCTGGGCCAAGGGAGAGAACACGATGCAGCCCGTGTGCTCTGCTGCCACGGTCGGCAGGGTCTCTGCCTCGCAGGTGCGCTCCAGCATATTGTAACGGAACTGGTGCAGCAGGCAGGGCACTTTTGCTTCCCTCAACAGGGCACAGGCTTGCCGAAAGAGGGCGGGCGGATACTTGGAAAGCCCAACGTAGAGGGCCTTGCCGCTGCGTACAATGTCTGCCAAGGCGCACACGGTT
>SUVM01000088.1 GCA_015062015.1 Akkermansiaceae bacterium
TTTCGCCTCCGGCTTCCTTCCCACCCCACATTACTGTGACGCAGTTGCCTTTGGCTATTTGATTCCGCCCTGTCAGCGGCTCATTGGGGACTTTCACCCCAGTTATGTGTCATGCCTGACGTACAAAGAATGTGCCCCCTCCGACCATCCGGTCAAAGGGGGCACACTCTCTCTTCAATGCGCGCCATAAGCTCTCTCCGATTTTTTCTTATGGCGCAAACCTTTCGATAGCGGCATTTTTGTTCACCACAATAGCCGGCTAACGCGCGTATGTTAGCTCTTTTTGGGAGTCTTGTCAAGAAAAATCAGCATTAAAATGCGTGCTCAACAGCGCGAATGGCTTTTTGCAGATACTGCGAGGCAGAAAGCTCTTTATCCTCATTGATGTATTTACATGCATCCTGCCATGTCTCTGCCGTTGTTTTGATCATGTCTTTAAGCTTTTCACGCAGTTCTTTATTTTCTTTGGCGGTGCGGTTGGCTTCTTCTTTAATGCTGTCGCCTTCGGCCAGACGGGCTTCTATGCTCAGCTCCATAAGTTCGGCTGCGATATCATAAAGTTCATCGGCGGTATCGCGGATGTCGTCCTTATCTTTACAATCTGTCAAAGCATCTGCTGCTTTTAACACTAAGCTTTGCTGTTTCTCTGCCAGAGAGGTTACCGTATCTCCGCAAGAGGAGAGCCCCAGAGCAAGCGCGGCAATGCCGACAAAGGCGGAAAATTGAATTGCTTTCATGATGTATGAATTTTGATTGTTAAAGTTTGTTGCAGAAATTACAAGTTAATCCTCCAAAGCTTTTTTAAGCTCTTTGAGCGTGTCATTGTCGTCTTTGCAAATCTCCGCTACATGCAGCATGGCATCTGCCATGAGCCCTTGTGCCTTGTATTCTGCAATCCTTAAACGGTTGCTGATGCGAGTATTTTCAAGCTCAGAGATTTCTTCTTCCTTGAATGTCTTGAATTCGGATGCGCAACTCTTGATTTCTTTTTCAAGCTCTCTGCCTTTTTCAGCAATAGCTTTGATGTCGTCGATAGCATCTTTGACGTCTTCTACATCTTCGCAATCCAGCAGAATTTCCGCAGCTTCGGTTTGTAAATCAAATTGCTCCATGTTGAGCGATTCCAGCTTACTGTCGCAGGAGGTGAGGCAAAGGAGCCCGGCGGCTGCGGCAAGGGATGTCAGAAATGAATGTGTCTTCATGTTGGTGAGAGTTTTGTGTTACCAAAGGGGTGCAAGGCTGCCAGCCCCCTTATGCTTTCATGGTAGCAAATAGAGCGGCAAAGTCAAGATAAATTGTTATGATATGTGATTTTTAGAGGATGAGCATGCAATCCCCATAAGAGAAGAAGCGGTAGCGTTGCTCTACGGCTTGGCGGTAGGCCTCCATAATGAGCTCTTTACCGGCAAAGGCGCAAACCAGCATAATGAGTGTGCTTTGCGGTAAATGGAAGTTGGTGAGCAAGCCGCCTACTACTTTGTATTGGTAGCCGGGGTAGATGAAAATGTCTGTATCCCCACTGCCGGGCTGCAGGGGGCGTCCTTGGCGGGTGGCGAGTGTCTCCAGCACGCGCACGCTGGTAGTGCCTACGGCTATAACGCGGCGGGCTGCTTCTACAGCGGCAGCGGTATCGGCCGGCAGGGTGAAACTCTCTCGGTGCATGTGGTGGTTCTCAATAAACTCTGCTTTCACCGGGCGGAAAGTACCGACCCCCACATGCAGGGTAACGAAACTGTGCGGCACGGCAGCCAAAATTTCCGGGGTGAAGTGTAGGCCCGCAGTAGGTGCGGCAATGGCTCCTTCGTGCTCGGCATAAACGGTTTGGTAGCGCTCTTTGTCTGCCGGTTCGCTTTCGCGGTTCATGTAATGCGGCAGGGCGAGGCGGCCGTAGACCTCCGGGTCAATAAAGTGGTCCCAACGGATATAACGGTAGCCTTCGTCATCAATAGATTCTACAATTCCGGTGGCATCTCCCACCTGTACGGTGCGGCCTACTTTCATTTTTTTGCCGGGGCGCACCATGCACTTCCACACCAGCTCTTGCGCCAACCCTGCGCGTACCAGCTCGATGCTGCCATCGTTGCTGAAATAGCGCGCCGGTACCACTTTGGTGTTGTTGAGCACAAAGTGGTCGCCGGGCTGCACATATTCGGTAATGTCGGAGAAGTGCCGGTGTTCGATGCGACCGGTATCGCGGTGCACAACCAGCATGCGGCTGGCCGAGCGCACGGGTAACGGGCGGTCGGCTATCAGCTCTTCGGGTAAATGGTAATCGAAATCGACGGTACGCATGCCGATGGTGTTTTTAGCGGATTAGCAGGGGAAGATGCTCATGCGGCGCAGCACCTCATCCTTACCCAGCACCTGCATGATGACATCGATGCCGGGGCCGGCGTGGGTACCGGTCAGCGCCATACGCAGCGGGAACATCATGGCACCTACTTTTACACCATTGGCCTTGGCGAGTGGTTTAATAACTTGGAAGGCGGCTTCCCCGCTCCACGCTTCTATGCCCCTAAAGGCTTCTGCCAAGTGGTTGAGCATGTCGCGTGCGTTATCTTGTAACTTGGCCATGCTTTCCTGCTCGTATTCCAGCACCTGCACCCATTTTACCCATGCCGGCACTTCGCTGAGCAACTGTACTTTAGTTTGTACAGAGGGCAGAGCCTCTCGCAGTTGGGCGGTGTCCTCCAACCCGGCGGCGGTGCAGAACGGCATGGCCAGCTCGCAGAAGCGTGCGGGCTCCAGCTTCATGATGTGTTGCTGGTTCATCCACTTGCATTTCGTGATGTCGAACTTGGCGGCAGCACGGTTTACGTTTTCTAAGGAGAAGAGGTCTATGAGCTGTTCTTTGGTAAATACCTCTTCGTCGCTCTTGCTGCTCCAGCCCAGCAGGGCAATGAAGTTGATTACCGCGTCGGGCAGGAATCCTTCCTCCGGGTAGTTGCCCAGTTGGGCGCCTACGTCTCTCTTGCTCATTTTCGAGCCGTCCGGGTTCTGAATCAGCGGTATATGCGCATACACCGGCGGCTCTACGCCAAAAGCATCAAAGAGTTGGAGGTGCTTAAAGGTGTTCATGATGTGGTCCTCACCACGGATAACGTGAGAGATGTTCATCTCGATGTCGTCTACCACGTTGACTAAATGGAAGATGTAGGAGCCGTCCGTGCGTTTTACTACCATGTCCGGGGTGTTTTCCTCATTGGTGTAGTCTACGGATATTTCACCGCACACCAAATCGCGGAGCGTCATCACGCCCTCTCGCTTAAAGCGGAAGCGCCATACGGTGCCCTCGCTCGTGCCGGGTATTTCGTCGCCGTTTTTATCGCGCTTGTTAGGGGCAGGGCACTCGTAAACACGCCCCATTTCCACCAATTTGTTAAAGTAGCGGTCGTAAATGTCCTTGCGTTGGCTTTGGAAGTAGGGCTCGCAAGGGCCGCCTTTGCCTTCTCCCTCGTCCCAATCCAGCCCCAGCCAGCTCATGCCGGTGAAGATGGCTTTCATGGCATCTTCTACATGGCGTTCCTGGTCCGTGTCTTCGATGCGTAAAATAAAGGTACCGCCCATTTTGCGGGCGAAAAGATAATTGAAAAGAGCGGTGCGGGCTCCGCCGATGTGCAGATACCCCGTAGGAGACGGTGCGAAGCGTGTACGAATGGCCGTTGTCATGCGCGCCTTATACACCTATTCCCCCTTTTTGGCAAGTCTAAAAAGCTAACGAAGCGGCCGGTTGCTAAATTTTAACGAATATCTTGTGCCGATAAAGCAAAAGGCAGAGAAGAAAAGCAAGTGTGAAATACGCGAGGCTATGGCAGAACGCCTGCCATGCCGGTGCTATCAACTCTTGAATAGTGCCGCCGAAAATCCGCTTGCTGAGTTGAGACAGGTCGATGATGTGTGTAACCAGGTAGATAAACAGTGCGTTGCAACCGATGACTTTGAACGGCCATGCCCAGATGGAGAATTTGCAAATGTCTATCACCAAGTGCATGGCTGCCATAAGAAGCGCACCAATGCCGCCGCAAAGCAGAACGAAGCACGGGGTCCATATGTTTTTGATGCAGGGTCCAAGCCGGCCAATCACAATAGCCGCTGCACCACCGATAAGCAGCGTGAGTACGCGGCGCGGCGCACTGAAAGCATTGCTGAATACGCGCCCCGAGAGATAGCCGCCCAAAGCCAGAGCCGTAGCAGACAGGATGCAGAGCGGGCCCTCGGGGTCCAGCACGCCGTAATGTAATTTGCCGGGGCAGATGGCCGCATCTATCTTGGCGTTAACACAGCCGGCGGGTGTCATATCTCCCCCCAGATATTGTGCCAGAAAGACTGTAAGCAGAATCGCCGCCGCACAAGATGCGATGCCCCATGTATTGCGTATGGCCAGTACCAGCGAGCCGGCCATTGCCCCGCTGATGCCGATGAGCCCCAACACGGAGGCACAGCGCATGGCCGAGGCATCCCACAACAGCGGCCCGTTTACCAATATGCCCAGCAATACCAGCAGCAGGGCACGGTACCATAAGTGCAACAGCAATTTGCCGGTGCCGGCTCCGTTGCTGCCCCGCTTGCGGATAGAGAAGTTCATGGAGATGCCGGCCAGGTACACAAATAGCGGGAAAATGAGGTCGTATACTCGCAGCCCCTCCCATGGGGCATGCCCCATGTGGTAGCGTACATCTGCCCATACGGCATTGGGGTAGATGCCGTAAACAGATGCCAGAACGGCACTCAACCCTATGATGAGGGCTGTATCCATGCCGCGCAGTGCATCCAGAGAATGCAGTCGTTGGTCCGTGGTTGCCATGGTGTGTTATGTGTATGGTTAGGCAATGGTGCTGCCCATGGTAAGAGCCAGTAAGAAGAGGATGAGGTGCAGGGATGCTAGCCCCAGCAAGGCATTCATGCGTTTGTCTGCCGGCGTGTGAGAGAGTTTGAGCATAATGACGCCGCCGCAAATGATAGCAGACAGCCAACAGAGGTTCCAGCTCACATCCGGCACAAAGACGTATGTTTGTCTAAGCGTGGCATACGGGGCAACGAGAAAAGCCATAGCCAAGCCGCGTGCGCGTTTTTCGCCCAGCCGTACGGCTAAGGTGCGTTTGCCGGTGGTGGCATCTTCTTTGCGGTCGCGGATGTTGTTGATTTCAATCAGCAGGCAAGAGAGCAACCCGCATTGTATACCCACCACAAAAGCCGCAGCATACATGCGTAAAAAGAAGCTGTTGTATACAAAACCCACTTGCACATATACGGTGCCTGCCACGGCTATTAAACCAAAGAAAAGAAGCACGAAAAGCTCTCCTAAGCCTTTGTATGCCAGCGGGAACGGCCCGCCGGTGTAGCAATAGGCACACAGCATGCTCGGAATACCGATGGCGATAATCGGCCAGCCTTGCGCCTGAATCAACGGAATAGCAAAAGCTGTTGCCGCCGCTAAAAAGGCACAACCGGCTATCTTGACCGCACGAGACGACATGGCACCGCTGGCTGTGATGCGGCGCGGCCCCTGGCGCTTTTTTGTGTCTGCCTTTTTGTCGGAGTCGAGCGAGTCGTTAAAGAGGTTGCAGGCAATTTGGATGCATACCGCACTGAGCACGGTAAAGAGGGCCAGCCACCAATTGAGTTGTACTTGCTGCCATTCATGAAATTCGGTGGGGATGCTGTTTTGGTATTTCCAAACAATCATGCAGCCGGCACCTACGGCAACTATGCCGGCCGGCAGTGTTTTGGGACGTGTTGCTAAGAGAATGGATTTGATGGTGTTCATTTTTTGCGGGGAAATTTGCGGCGTCCGCCCTGTGCCTCCCGAAACGGGTCGAACAGGGCATCTAAACCACTGTTTTTGATGAGTAAGGTTTGCTCCATGAGCCGCCCCAGTTTGCCCTTGGGCCAGCCCCGTTGCCAAAACCAGTCCAGGTATTCTGTGGGCAGGTCCATCAGCGGGCAACCTTGCGGCGGAAAATGCTTTGGCCCATACATGCCGTAGGGCATGGGGGTGGCTGCTATTTCTGCCAGCAGGGCGCGCAGGTCATCTGCGCTTGGTATGGGGGCTTCGTGCATCAGCTTTTGATGCTCCAGCTAATGTGCTCTCCTGCGTACATGGGTACCACCTGTTGCCCGTAACTGCGGTATGAGCCCGGCACGGCCATGGGGGTGTTTTGTAAAGTTACTTGTTTGGCAAGCGGGGTAAGCCCATAGATGCGGCGGGCATTGCCGCTTACAAATGATTGTAATTGACAGAGCGCACCATGCCGAGCGAAAATTTCCGCCAGTTTGGGCAAAGCCAGTGGGGCTGTAAATACGCCGGCTGCGCATCCGCATGCTTCTTTTTTACAGCGCGGGTGTGGGGCAGAGTCGCTACCGAACATGAGGCGCGGGTGCCCACTCAGTGCGGCTTGTAACAGCGCATCCCGATCCCCCGGGCGTTTGGCTATGGGTTTGCAGAACAAGTGGGGTTGCAGGGCCCCGCCTGCTACATCGTCTAAGGTGATGATGAGGTGTTGCAGCGTAACGGTGGCACACAGGTTTTCAAACTCATCCAGCAAATCCAGCGCTGCGGCGGTGGTGATGTGCTCCATGCAAATACGCAGTTTGGGGAATTGCTGTGCCAGTTGGCGGTATACGCCCAAAAATTCGGCTTCGCGGTCCATCACAAATCCGTGGCTTTCGCCGTGTACCAGCAGGGGAATGCCCATTTCTTCCATTAATTTGAGCGTGTTCTCTGCCTCTGCCAAGCGGGCAACGCCGCCTTCGCTGTTGGTGGTGATGCCGGCCGGATAAAGTTTGTAGGCAAAGAAGCTCGGCGTGCTTTGTGCCAAAGCCAGTTGTTGCTCGTTTTGTTTGGTGAAGAAAAGCGTCATGTAGCAAGAGAAGGGGGTATTGCCCATGGCCTCTCTTATCCGTTGGTTGTATGCCAACATGCCGCCCGGCTCCGTCACCGGCGGTACCAGATTGGGCATGATAACCGCCCCGGCAAAATCTCCCGAAAGCGGGGCTACTAACTTCAGCATATCACCATCTCTCAGGTGCAGGTGCATATCCAAAGGCGAATCCAGCGTTATCTCCATGCCGCTTATTCTAGCAAAAAATGCTGCCCCTGTCTAGTCCTGCTTTTTTTGTTCTAATTTCAAAAATAAATATTAGCTTATTATTCGGAGGTGGTATCGTTTCCATGTTTTATAAATGTAACGTACACTTATATCGATTTCGGTGCGTATTTTTGTCCTAATGCGGGCCGGAGCGGGTTTGAAAAAAAAGGTTGACTTTGTGAAAAAAATTATTTAGCATAATGCAATGAAGTTAACATGTAAATTTTTGTTTATTTTGAGTACGTTGGCGATGACTGCGCAGGCAGAGCCTGTTTTTGTGGATGGGGTATCAATGGAAACCGGGTGGTATGATTGTAATAAAAAACAGAAATGGTCCTGGCAAGCATTTCCTCCTTCGTATTACAACAAAGAGGTATTCCCGGATGATTTGTCAATGTGCTGGGCACATGCAGCTTCTAATGTTCTGCAATGGTGGCAGGATGCACAGGCTCCTTCACTGATACCTGCAACTGCTCCTAATGGCAAGTCTGATACGGCGGTTTCCTTTTATGCAACAGTACCGGATAAGGTTGGGTCACAAAGGATTGATGACCCTCTATATGTACAGCAATTGGCTATATATAAGGATATAGCAAAAAACTGGGAGAATACGGGCGGTAAGGTCATGCAGGCGTATAATTGGTATTTTAATGGTGGCAAGTTGGATACTATTGAGGGGACGTTGAAAAACCCCAACTCCGGCGGATATTATGCTGACTTAGGCTTGGTAATGACCGGCAACACCTCTCCCTTGTTTACATCATTTACGTTTAATGACAGCTTTACGCGCGCCGAAATTATCGATACGCTGGTGCGGTTTATTGATAACAACTATGGTACCACATTAAGTCTTGCAAGTAAAGAAGGGGGGCATGCTGTCACCATGTGGGGTTATGAACAAGTTGGTGAGGATTTCTTTGTTTACCTGACGGATTCTGACGATGCTCAGCATGCTCTTATTAAACAAAAGGTTGTATTTTCAGATACTAAATGGGCTTATCTAACCGCATGTGATGGTGATACCCCTGTTTATACAGAACAATGGGTGACGGACTTATATGGCTATGCAAATATAACCATCAATGGTGTGGAACAAGAGATTCAGGGTATCATGTTGTCCGAAGCGCAAGCCTTTATGGCACCGAGGTTGAGTATTCCCGAGCCGGCGAGTGCCACTCTTTCGCTGTTGGCGCTTTGTGGGTTGGCGGCGCGGCGGCGGCGTTGAGTCGAAGATGGAGGGCAGCAATAGGTGAGGGCAGGACAATATAATTCAAGAAAAAACGAGTGGCGGCATGGGAGCCGCCACTCGAGGGGTTATTTGCAGAGGTGGAGCTCTGCGGGGTGGACGATGGTGCTATGGAACTCTCGTTCTCCGGTGGCGTTTTGTTTGTAGGAGACGGTGCAGCTGCAGAGAATGCCCACAGCTGCGAGAGCCCCGACAACCATGCCGGCGATAAGTTTTGCCCAACAATCGCTAAGGCCCCAGCCGCAGAGCAGGGAGCGCATCCACCCGTATGCTTTTTCTTGCTGTTTCATACGCCGTATTATTTACACCCGATTTTGGTGTTTGGCGATAGCAATGTGGGCGGCGCAGGCACTTTTTCCCTTAATGTGTGGGTGCGCAAGGGTATGTATGTTACGCGGGGTGCACAAGTACGGCGGCCATGCCGGCAGCGGCGGCTGCTTGCAAGCCGGGTTGCGCGTCTTCAAACACGACGCATTGTGCGGGCGGTACCCCCATGCGCTCTGCTGCGAGCAAGAAAATATCCGGGCAGGGTTTGCCGCGCCCCGGGGGAACGTCATCCGGGGTGACGATGATGCTGAAGAGGTGGGCAATGCCGGCGGCCTTGAGGGTGTTGAGCGCGCCGTGGCGTACGCTGCCGGTGCCGATGGCGTAGGGGATGCCTTTTTCTTTGAGGGATTTTACCAAGTCTACCGTTTCGGTGATGCAGGGGAGGGATTCTGACTCCAGCAAGGCATCGTAGCAGGCGCGTTTTTCTGCAGCAACGGTTTCGGGATCCATGCACAGGCCATAGCGGTGGTTGAGGGTTGCAACGATATCGGGCGCGGCCATGCCGCCATGTGCCACAAACTCATCCCACAAGAAGGCGTGGTGCGGGGCACCGTTGTTGAGTAAGGCCATGCGCCAGGCTTTGTGGTGCATGGGCATGCTGTCTACAAGGGTGCCGTCCAAATCAAAAATATAACCGCCGTAG
>SUVM01000089.1 GCA_015062015.1 Akkermansiaceae bacterium
CCCTTGGGCCGCCGCCTGGATGACCCCTTGTGGCGCCTCCACCACTTGTACTGGATCGAGAACAAGGAAGGCCATATCCAGCGTTTTTGCCCCAACGCGGCACAACTGCGGCTGCACCGCAACCTGTGGTTTCGCAATGCTGTGCTGAAGGCGCGCCAGCTGGGCATCTCTACCTATGTAGCCATGCTCATGCTGGACCGCTGCCTGTTTACACCGCACTTCCATGCCGGCATTATCGACAAAACCCTGCCCGATGCCGAGCAGAAGTTAGAAAAGCTGCGCTTTGCGTGGGAGCATTTGGACTACCTGCCCCCCTGCCCCACAGAGCACGACCGCGCACTGGCCTACTTGGGCGGCCTCATTAAACAACGCTCGGGCGTACTCAAACGCGGGGAGCTGCACCCCGCCGCAGATGCCCGCGCGCGGCTTGCCTTTGCCAACGGCAGCGATGTGCGCTTGGGTACCACCCTACGCGGCGGTACCCTGCAACTGCTCCATGTGTCGGAGCTGGCACATGTATCCGTACATGCGCCTTGGCGCGCAAGAGAAGTACGCACCGGTGCCATCAACACCGTGGCGGCAGACGGTACCGTGATTTTGGAAAGCACCCACGAGGGCGGGCGCTACGGCGTTAACTACGAGCTTACCGTGCGTGCCATGGAAAACGCCGCCCGCACCGAGCTCTCGCCGCTGGACTTCCGATTCTTCTTCTTCAGCTGGGCAGATAACCCGGGCTACGCCCTACCCGGCCACGGCAGCTGGAATGATGAAATGGCCGCCTACTTCGAAAAACTCGAAACCCAACACGGCATCCGCCTTACCCACGGCCAAAAATTATGGTATGCCCGTATGGAGCGCACCATGGGGGCTGCCATGCGGCAAGAATACCCCACCACCCCGGACGAAGCCTTCTCCACCGGTAACGACGGAGCCATTTACGGCGCACAAATTGCCCTGCTGCGAGAGGCCGGCAAAATCGGGGCGGATTTTGCCTACCGGGCGGACGAACCGCTCTACACCGCATGGGATTTAGGGCTGAGCGACCACACGGCCATTTGGCTCATCCAGCATTACGGCGGGGCTGTATACTGGCTCAACCACTACGCGGCCAACCAACTGCCGCTAGAGCACTTTGCCGCCCACATTCACCAATGGCAACAACAATACGGCCCCATTGCCACCCACTTTTTACCGCACGATGCCGCCCACCGGGACCCGCACGGGCAATCGTATGTGGAGAGCCTGGCGCAATGCGGCATCTCTGCCGTGCGCGTTGTACCCCGCACGCCGGATATTTGGCGCGGCATTAACAACCTGCGTGTGTTGCTGGCGCGCAGCTGGTTCCACAAAGACACGCTACGGCAACGCACCAATGCCTTGGGGCAAAAAGAGCCATCGGGGATTACCTGTTTAGAGATGTACCGCACGGCACCGCCATCTGCCACAGGTATATGCCGCGATGCCCCGGTGCACGATGCGGCATCTCACTCTGCAGATGCCGCGCGCATGTTTGCCGAGGCCCTCAGCCACGGGCTTGTTACCCCCATGCACTATACCCGCAAACGCGCACGGATGTAATGCCGGGGCAGGCGCATGCAAAATGCGTTACACCACCGCCTCCAAAAAAGCATTCAGCTCGCAGAGCGCGCGCTGCTGGGTGGGGCATGTGCGGCGGCGCGCCCCCAAGGCCAAACTGCACTGCACTTTACCGCTGAAATGGTATGTATTGAGCCCGATGCTGCGCAGGGAATCCATGCGCTTGCGCAGCTCTGTGTAAAAGAACAGGGGCCCGGGAGCTTCGGCAGCCAAGCTATCCAGCTCAATATCCACAGGCGGTGTTTGCTTGCGCAGGTTTGCCGCAATCAGCGGCAGGCCGATTTGCTCTAACAAACGGCGCATGCGCTCAAACAAATAATCCAAAGGCACGGCATGCAACGGGCACCCCGTTTCCAGATACAACAAAATGCCCTCCGCTATCTCATCTTTAAGCGGCAGCGTGGTACCGACCGTATCCGCAGCCTCCTGCAGAATATCGCTCAACCATGCGCGGTTGTAGTCCGATATCACGCAATGCCCGGTTTGCAACACAGGCCGATTGTTCTTAAACGCAATCATCCCAGAAAAAGTTTGCCCTGCAAGGGGTCATTAATGCTCTTGCGCTCCATCTTGCGCACCAAATCAATAAACTCATCCACGTTAGAGAATTGGCGGTACACCGATACATAGCGTATATAGGCCACCGTATCTATGGATTGCAGCTTCTCTATCACCTTCATACCAATGATGCTGGAGGGCACCTCGCGCTGGTGGTCGCGGTGCAGCTCTGCCACTATCTCATCCGTCGCAATATCCAACTGGTCCATACTCACAGGGCGTTTCTCGCACGCCTTGATCATGCCCCGCAGAATCTTCTCGCGGTTCAGCGCCTCGTGCACATTGTCTCGCTTCACCACGCGCAGCTCGGTACGCTCTATCTGCTCATAAGTTGTGTAGCGATAATTACAACGCAAACACTCCCGACGCCGCCGTATGCACGTTCCGTCCCGAGACATGCGCGAGTCGATTACCTTGTCTTCCAAATATCCGCATTGTACGCATCGCATGTGCCGTATATTACCACAATTTATTGTACCGTCAAGCCCCATTTGGTGCCATATGTTCTGCTTGTGCGTGTTAGCACTTTTGCCAATCCCTAAGTTTTCCGTAACATTAAGATTGTTGAATTGCTTTTACATGCCCCGCAGCAGGGGCGAACTACCCTAGGCAGACGGAATAAATGATTTAGAAGCCCGGGGAACCTGCGATGACAGAACCCAACGCATTGGGATAACCCTCCCCTATCAAAACATCCAACGCTTGCCCCCGTTTGACGCTTATCTGAACATCAATTTACCAAAAAAGCGCACTTTTTTTACATTTTTTCACAAAATTGGCTTGACATTCGGCTCAAAAAACGCTAATATTTGCGTGTCGACACCGACACAGCATCAAATGTCCCCATCGTCTAGGGGTTAGGACATATGATTCTCAGTCATAGAACCGCGGTTCGAATCCGCGTGGGGATGCTGAAAGCTCCGAGCAAGTCTCGGAGCTTTTTTGTGCCACGGATTCGGAGAAAGTTTTTGATTTGATACTCGGCTAGGGCACGGCGAAGAACGGGGCGTACGCGCCCCGTATTTTTTTACTGTGCATAACTATGCACGCTTTGGATGGAAGGGAGGAGGTTGACCACAAAAAAGGTGATGAGTACGGCTGCGAAGCCGAGCAAGAGGAGCGGGCGACACCAGCCGGAGAATGCAGAGTAACGGCGCACATGGAAATAGAGCAGGTAAATGCACCAGGTGATGAGGGCCCAAGCCTCTTTAATATCCCACGCCCAGTAGCGCGCCCAGGCGGCATCCGCCCAAATAGCCCCGCTCCACAAACCGAAGGTAAGGAAGGGGAAGGCAAGTACCACAACTTCGTCTGCTGCATGAAGGCGGGCATGGCGGTGCTTGCCGAAGCAAGCAGCCACGGTTAACACGGCAGACACCGCCAAAAAGCCGTAAGATACCACATAAGCGGTAACATGCGGGGCAAACCAAGGGGATTGCAGGGCAGGCATTTGGCGCCACGCGGCCTGCATGGGCATGCACAAGGCCCCCACCATGCTTACGGCAGCAACGGCAGCAAAATAGGGCATGAGGTCTATATGGCGGCAGCGGCGCATATACCATGCAGCAGGTGCCAACACCAAGGGGAAGAAACACAACACATGGCGCATGTTGCCAAAGGGCAGTGCCTGCGCCATCCACCCATTGCAAACAAACAGAGCCAAGGCTGTTAACCAACAGGCAAACAGCATGCCGTCCGCTGCGGCTTTTTTACGAAAGGCAGCAGCCACCACCACAACAATGGCCAGCAGCAGGGTGCTGATGGTGAGAGAATAAACAAGCGTGGTCATACTTGGGGAGAATCTTGGGGTTGCGGGGAAACGGCTTGTGCGGGGTCTCTGCGCCAGAAGCTCCAACAGGCGGTACTCAGTATAATGCCTACCATACCCACCATGGCAAACCAGCGGCCGGGGGCACGGCGTGCCAACAACACGGGACGCACCGTGTTGCTGAGGGGGTTATAGTCATAGCGCATCAGGTAAAGGCGCCAATCCCCGCAAGCGATAGGCTCATTCACCTTCAGCGTCTCGCGGCGCGTTTCCGGGCGGCCGCGGTGCTGCGTTTCCAGGGTGCATTCCGCCTTGTATTCTTTTACCGTACCGGCGGCAGCAAGCCCGGAAGGCATGGGGGCGGACTCCAACAACAGCGGGCATGTAAATGGCGGGTATTGGCGCAGTTGGGTGAGGTCAAACGTACGGCCGCCGAACTCCAACTTTGTGCCCTGCACCGTGTAATGCCCCGGCGGCAAGGGTACCCAAAGCTTACCGGACCAAAGGTAGGGGCAGTAGCTGTCGTTCTGCCGGGTGATGAGCACATGGGCCAAGTGCTCTGCGGGTTGTGCATCGTCATAATAGCTCACCGCAAAAGAGTCCACCTTAAGCCCGAAGCCCAGTGGGAGGGTGTTGCCGGCGGCGGTTGTCACCTCGGTAACAGGCTCCGCGCTACCGGGGGTTATGGCAAGCTCGGCGCGTTCTTCGGCGCAATAATCAACAAAAGCCCCCAACACCACCAAAGCACAACACACATGCGCGGCAGCCAACCAAAGGCGGGGATTCATCAACCGCAACATAAAGTACCCGAAAATGATGATAAAGAGCCCCCCTACCACCATGGTGCAGACAGAACCCAAGGCAGCAAACCAACCGCCACCGCCCATCTGCATATACTCTACGGCTTTGCAACCGTACATCCACACGGTCACAACACCGGCTATTACAAAAAAGGTGCTGATGCTGCCTACAACAAATTGAGCCCGTTTCCCGGCAGACAATCGCCAGCCCCCCCAGAGGGAGAGCAACCCGGCAAACGCCCCCAGCAGCAACATGGGCCAACTGTGGTACACGGCAGGTACCCCCCCCACAGGAGCCGCCCCGGCCAACAACAAAACGCAGGCAGCCCCCATGAGCATCAGAGCTGCTTTTAATAACGAACTCATATTACCCATTACCAATGCCAGCTAATAGAGAAGGTGCCGTAAAAGGTGTTTTCCTTTTGGTTACGGTAGGAATCCGTACAGTAAACACCACCCATAAAATAGTCAATCCCTTGGTAAGACACGCCCACGCCGAGCCTGAACTCTGCCTGCCAGGGTTTGCGGCTGCACGTTTGGTCAAAATGACGGAACACGCCGCCATCTATGCTGATGTCTCGCGCAACATAGTCCACAAAGAAACTGCCTTGCAAAAAGTAGGAGAGCTCTGCCGGGTTATACTTCGGTTTTTCCAACAAGCTGATGCCGAAATTGGAGGCACGGTTGCCGCTAACCAACATATAGGGCGGCAAGTTGCGCCCCAACGCATCACCGCACCTGCCCCGCCGCGTATAAACATGGTGCCCGCTTCTTCCCGCAAAATAACGGCACCATCCGTCTGCCAACCATTGGCGGTTGTTGTTTCCAAACACGGAAGACGGAAATTTTGCTGTGCAGACAACTGCAGAGTCAGCTCTGCGGGCACCTGGTGGTTCCAGCCGTCCCAAGTCTCCATGCCGCAGGCCTCGTGCAACCCGTTTTGCATGTAGCGTGCCAGGGATTGATTACCGGTGGTACCCACCTGAAACTCCACGGCATTGCCGAAGTTGTTGCCCCGGATGAGGTAGGCCCCGCCCAAGGCCATAATACCGGCGTAAGGGTGCTCGCCCTGCACTGCGGCGCGTGTATGCGTGGTAGGGGTGTAAATATTTTGCGTAAGGCTGACACCCCAGGCATTGCCGCTGCGAAGAAGCTGCGCATAATCCAAGCGCGTACCATGGGTATAATCACTATCTTTATCGAAGGCGGAGTCGTTCTCCATCACACCACGAAAATGATGGGTGGGGGCGGCGGTGTACCCGGGTTCGCCGGGTTGCGGAATCGGGTTATTATACCCAACCAGCGGAGAAAGTACGGCCATTGTTAACCATGGTATCATGCTCATGCCTATTGAGATACGCCTTATCTGCCAATAAGTCAAGCCAAAATCGTGACACGAAGCCCACGGCGCACGGATGTTAGCCTACACCCATCGCCCCCCACCCACCCGATGCAGAGAAAATCCCCCCGCAAAAACACCTCTCAGGCAAAGCGTTTTTGCCCGGCTACTTCCAACTTTAGGCTTGACAACAAGTAGAGTTAGGGTATATTGAGGTAGCGGGGCTACAACATCCCCCCGATCAACAACATGGAACCGATTTACGAAGGCAAAGCCAAGAGACTGTTCACGACAGACGACCCCAACGTACTGCGCATGGAGTACAAAGACTCCGCCACCGCATTCAACGGCGTTAAAAAGGAAGACTTTGAGAACAAAGGCCGATTCAATAAAGCCATTACGCTCATCATCTACCGCATGCTCGAAGCTCGCGGTGTAAAGACACACTTGGTGGACGATGTAGACGACATCAACCTGCTGGTAAAGAAGGTATCCATCATCCCGCTGGAGGTGATTGTGCGCAACGTAGCCGCCGGCAGTTTCTCGAAGCGCATGGGTGTGGCAGAGGGCACGGCCTTCAAGAAACCCATTGTTGAGTTCTCTTACAAGGACGACTCGCTGGGAGACCCCTTCATCAATGACGACTACGCCCGCGAAATGGGCGCCGCTACCGAGGAAGAATGCCTCAACATCAAAAAGATGGCTCTGCTGGTAAACGAGGTGCTCTGCGAGTTCTTCCTGAAAGCCAACCTGCGCCTTATCGACTTCAAGATTGAGCTGGGCCGTTTGGCAGAAGACCCGAGCATGATTGTACTAGCCGATGAGATTTCCCCGGACACCTGCCGCCTGTGGGATGTTGAAACCGGCAAGAAGATGGATAAAGACCGCTTCCGCCAAGGTTTGGGCGGCTTCATGGAAGCCTACGCCGACGTGCTGGAGCGCTTACAAAAGTAAGATTTCAACCCACCGGCCACCGTACTGAAAAAGTGCGGTGGCTCTTTTCAATTTTATGGCAACACTTACATTCGAGGTATTCAGCCGCTTCCAGAGCGCCACAGACGCTAACAAGCTGCTCTACACCCCTATTAGCGACAAACTGACCTACAACCACACCCGCCTGTACACGGTAGAGTGCGAGGGCGATGTGGAAGAAGCCGCAGCCTACATGCGCCGCGTGCTGGTAGACCCCATCTCTCAGAAGGTGGAAGAAGGCGGCACCCCCGCCTTGGAAGGCGAATTGTTCTGCATCTCTTACGGCATCAAAAAAGGTGCTCTCGATTTGGAAAAAGAGGCCATCCTTACCAACTATGCAGGCCGCAAAGGGCTGCCCTTTACCCTTACCTCCCTCAAAATCACGCAAAAGATTTACATTTTCGGCCAAGGGGATAAAGAGGCACTCTCTGCCCGCTTCTGTAACGATGTATGTAACCCCGCCATCCATACATGGAGCGTGAGATAAAGTACAAGGTACAAAGTTAAAAGACGAAGCATCAAATAAAAAAGGATAAAGTACGCATTGGATTATGGCAACATATCGACACATACCTGTACGCAACCTGAGCGAAGCCGAGCTGACGAAGCTGAGCCAGGACATGAAGCTTTCCCTCTCTACGGAGGACATGCTGGTGGTGCAGCAGATTTTCTGCGAGATTGGCCGCGAGCCCACGGACGTAGAGCTGGAGGTGATTGCCCAAACGTGGTCCGAGCACTGCAAACACCGCATTTTCGCTGCCACCATTCAGCACACCGTCAATGGCGAGACGGAGGAGATTAAGAGCATGTACAAAACCTTCATCCAGCGCCCCTCCAAAGAGATTATGGCGCAGAAGCCCGGTTTTGTGCTCAGCTGCTTTGTGGACAACGCAGGCTTTATTAAGCTGGACGACAAGCTTTCCGTCTGCCTTAAGGCAGAAACGCACAACCACCCCAGTGCCATAGAGCCGTATGCCGGGGCCAACACGGGCTTGGGCGGCGTGATTCGCGATATCCTCGGGGCCGGCAAAGGTGCCAAGCCCATTGCCAATTTGGATGTATTCTGCTTTGGCGCGCCCGATACCCCGCAAGAGATGGTGGAAGGCCACAACATCATCCACCCGTTGGGCATTATGCGCGGCGTGGTACACGGCGTGAGAGACTACGGCAACCGCATGGGGATTCCCACCACCAGCGGCGCCATCCAATTTGACCCCACCTACATTTACAACCCGCTTGTGTTCTGCGGCACAGCAGGTGTCATCCCCCAAAGCGACATTGCCAAGGAAATGAAGCCCGGCTTGGCCGTGGTGGTTATCGGCGGCCGCACGGGTAAGGACGGCTTGCACGGGGCTACGTTCTCCTCTGCCGCCATGGGCGAGGAATCTGCCACAGAGGACCAGCAGGCCGTACAAATCGGCAACCCCATTGAGGAGAAGAAGACGCTGGACGTTATTTTGGAAGCTCGCGAGCGTGGCCTCATCGAGTTTGTGACAGACTGCGGCGCAGGCGGCTTCTCCTCTGCAGCGGGCGAGATGCTGTCCGAAACCGGCGGCAACCTGTACCTGGAGCGCGCCCCGCTTAAGGAGACCGGCATGCTGAGCTGGCAAATCTTCCTCTCCGAGTCTCAGGAACGCATGGTGCTGGCTGTTAAGCCCGAGAACTTGGAAGAGCTGCAAAGCTTGGCAGACACCTTCCAGACCGAGATGACCGTGCTGGGTGAGTCTAACGACAGCGGCGTGCTGCGCGTTTGGCACAACGGCGAGCTTGTGGTGGAGATGGACAACTCCAAACTGCACGATGCCCCCACCAAATACCTTACCTCCACCTTCACCCCGGCCCCGGCCCTGCAAGGTGTGGCGCTGGACGACAGCAACCTCGCCGCCGATCTCAAGCAGGTGTTCGGCGACTTCGCCATCGTCTCCCGAGAGCCCATCATCCGCGAGTACGACCACGAGGTGCAAGGCAACACCGTGCTCAAGCCGCTGGCCGGTGCCACGGCAGATGCCCCGCAGGATGCCTCCGTTATCGACATCGACGGCTCGGACAAGCTTATGTCCCTCGCACTGGCTATTCTGCCCGAATGGG
>SUVM01000090.1 GCA_015062015.1 Akkermansiaceae bacterium
GCAGAGGTGCGCCAGCCTTTCATTTCAAGAGCCGGTATAATGTTCATTCCAACCACATATTACCACAACTCTTGATGGTTGGCGCGCCTCAGTCCGTCATTCCGCGACTTTTTTGACGCAGTGCCGTAAAATCGTGCTTCGGCAGCCAATCGGCAGGTGAAACAGAATAGCCGATGCGCCTGATTTTAACGTGAAGATTCGGCATCTTGAATCGGGCATGTCAATTGAGATTTTTTTCTTGCCATGGTGGCGATAAGTTGGTAAAGTAGGCGGGTAATAAACGATATTTATGAAATACTCTGCACTCACCTTAACCTTAATGTTGGCTGCACTTGTGGCGGGGAGCCCTGTATACGCCCAATCATCTTCTCGCGGCGGTAGAGATGCCTCTGCCCAAACGGAATCTAAAAGCGGTGTCCGTTTTGTGATTTGCTCTGCCACGCAGTTGGAGGCCGATAGCCCTTTCAAAAAGTCTCTCTGGTATAAGGTGAGCGATGAAGAGGCCAAGCAGATTTCTATTTCTGCCCGCACGGCCTCCCCGCGTGTAAAGCCGGTGGGTGGTAAGATTTTGTTCTACGAGGATAACCCCATACCCCCTAAGGCAGAGCCCGGTAACAAGGATGCCGAAAAGGAGGCTAAGAAGTGGAAAGCCCCCAAGGTGGTGTTTGAGCTGGAGACGGCCGGGGCAGCCTCCAAATCATTCTGCATCATCAAGCCCAAGGCGGGTGGCAAGGCAGATGCTATTTTGTTGGACGAAAAGGAGTTCCCGAAAAAGGGGATGCACCTCATTAACCTCTCCTCCAGTAATGTAGAAATCAGCATCTCGAAGAAGGGCGATTTCTCCGATGCGGAAAAGACGCGCCTCGCCGGCGGTACGCTTAACAAAGTGGTGCCCGCCAATAAGTGGAGCCTCAAGGGTGCCGAGCACGGAGATACCCTCGCCTTCAGCCTTTCTTACGAAACGGAAAAAGAGGAGCGCTCTGCAGATTCTAAAGGTCGCACCATCAAGGATAAAAACGGTAATATTGTTAAGAAAAAGGTGAAGAAGTATCTGCCGCTGCGTCGCTCCAGGTTTGTGGTGTCAGAGCGCCAATCTGTCATCACTATTATTGTGGACGACAAGAAGGGCGTCAAGATGCTGAGCATACAGTTAGCCGATTAAGCATTGGCAGGAAAACCATAACCCGACACCGTTATGCCGTTGAGTAAATTATATGTGGGGCCGCTGGCAGAACGCATTGCCCGCATTGGCGATTTGTTTGCCATCAACGGGGAGTTCCTGTATGGCGAGGAGCTGTGCAATGGCCACATCAACACCACATACCGCGCCTGTTACCGCACCGAGGACGGCACGGAGGAGCGCTACATTTTGCAGCGTATTAATGACTACGTTTTCAAAGACCCCGTGATGGTGATGAAAAACGTGGAGAAGGTGACCCGCCATATCAGTTGGAAGATTTTGCGCCGCCGCAAACATGCTGCCGGCCAAACCTTGACGCTGTATCCTGCCCGTGGCGGCCGCAGCTATATTCTGTTGCCCGAGGAAGGGGGCATGTGGCGTTGCTATAACAATATTGAAGGCACCCATACCTACGATGTGGTGGAGAACACGCGCCAGGCCTACCAGGCCGGGTTTGCCTTCGGGTCTTTCCAGGACCTCATCTCTGACATGAACCCGGAGGACCTGCGGGAATCCATCCCCGATTTCCATAACACGCCCAAACGCTACGAGGCGCTCAAGGCCAGTATTGCGGCAGATGCCATGGGGCGCGTGGCCGACTGCGCCGCCGAGATAGCCTTGGTGGAGGAGTGGGCACCCATGCTGAGCCGTTTGGTGGATATGCAGAATGCCGGCGAGCTGCCCACGCGCATTACGCACAACGATACCAAAATCAACAACGTGATGTTGGACGAAGAGACGGACAACGCCGTGTGTGTGATTGATTTGGATACGGTGATGCCCGGGCTGTCTCTCTACGATTTCGGGGATATGGTGCGTACGGCCACCTGCACTGCCAGCGAAGATGAGGAAGACCTCAGCAAAGTGGTGATGCAGATGCCCTTCTTCGAGTCGTTGGCAGAGGGGTATTTGGATGCCGCCCACGGTTTCCTGACTACTAATGAGATTGCCCAGCTGGCGTTTTCCGGGTGGTTGATTACGACGGAAATCGGCATCCGATTCCTGACGGATTATCTGGATGGCGACAAATATTTCCGCACCGAAAAGCCGGCGCATAACCTGATACGCGCCCGCAACCAGTTTGCCTTGGCACGCAGTATTTATGCGGCTCTGCCTGCTATGCAAAAATACATCCAGAAGCTGGTTAAGTCTTACGACAAGCGCAAGTAATTTCTACGCATAATGAAAGGGGCTTTTTTCCATATTCTGTGTGCAGCTGCATGCGTGGCGGCAATCCCGGCAGAGGCGCTGCTGCCTATGGGGTGTGGGCAGGGGGCTGTGCTGTGCGACAAAGATACGGATAAGACCGATGCTAAAAACCCGGAGAAAACCACCGGCAAAAAGCCTAAGAAGCGAGAGCCCGAGCGCCAATACATTAGCATAGATAAATTGCACGCCCATTTGCCCGGTAGCCACATGCAGGACGAAGGCTGCCTTGTGTTCTCTGCAGAGGGGTGCAACGTGTGGGTGTTGGCAGACGAGGAGCAACAAGTGCGCTTTGTTTATATTCGCGGCAATGCCGAGGAGAAAAACAGAAACCGCCGCCGCGATGCCGTAGATAAGGTGAAAAGCAGCCTGCGCTTGGCCTTGGATAAGCCGGAGCGCGCGCACGAGTTGCGGGCGGAAGATGATACCGCCGTGTTGCTTTTTTACGATACGTTGGATGAGTACGACGAAGACCACTTCTATGGGGTTTCTCGCTGCGATGCCATCCGGACGCTGCTGTGCCTGTATAGCGGCAATGAGATTCGCCCGGTGCTCGGCAAAGGCTTTGCTTTGGATTTTCTGGCGGAGATAGACAGCGTGTTGGTGCGTATCTCATTGGATATGAGCGCGCCCTCTGTGGATTATGCGGAGATTCGGGCGGTGAAGGTGTTGGAAAAGAAGATGGATGTGAACCCCGAGATACTGGTGCGTTCTCTTTGTGTGTCCGTCAATGCCAAGCCCGAGAGAAAATACCGCACCTTTGGTCGCGGCGCCGGTAATATGCGCACATTGGCAACGGATGGTGTGTATTACCTTGCCCGTAATGCCAAATTTTATGCCTTGGGTACACCGGAGCAGATGCGCGCCGCCGTGGAGCGCGGGGCCTCTTACAAGCAACCCGGTTTTGCAGAGGCGGATTTTTCTTCTTACGCGGTAGAGCTGCCCCTTACCTGCAAGGGAAGGGATTTGATTGTGAGCGAAGACGAAGACGCACCCGCCGAAGAGACGGGCGATTTCCCCGCGTTTAAGCCGGATGCTGCACCGGCCGAACCGGAGCAACCCGAGGAGCCGGAAGCGCCGGCCGCCGCCGCGCAACCACAGCCCGAGCCCACCACCCCGCCGGTGCAGCAGGAGGCAGAGCTTGTGCCCCTCTCCCCCGCAGAGGCTCTGGAGGCTTACAAGAAGATATTGCGGGAGATGTGAGTCATGCAATCAGGAAATAGCACCCCGAGTGTTGAATCCGTGCCGCCCCTGTGCTATACTCTTGCCGCTTTATGAATACGCCAACCATAGAAATTGCGGGTAACGTGCCGGCTCGCCCCTCGTTTATTTTGCCAAGCGGGGTGAACCTTGCCGTAGTCAAAGAGTTGGAGCGTATTTTAGGCGGCAAAGAGCGCGTGGTGTGGATGGTGGAGAACGCGTTGCCCCCCGCCCCGGAGCTGATGCAGTATTTGCAGCAAAACCATTGCGCCGGTTTTTTTACCGCAATGGCTCAAAGCGGTAGCGAACCGGTAGTGCAGCGAATCGGGCAAATTTTGCAAACCGGTTGCCATGTTGTGTTTTTGTGCGGCTCTGCCGCAGATGCTGCTACGGACCATGAGGAGATACCGGCATCCGCCCTCAGCTTTGCAGATGGCAGCTCGCTGGCGGTAGTGCCTTTGGCGGTGCAGATGGTGGGCTCTGCGATTGCGGACGGCTTGTTCTCCCCGCAAGCATGCTCTCACCTGCGCCTGCATTTTATGCCCGAGCAAGCTGCCGGGGCCGCCATGGGCTTGCGGGTTAAAAACGCGTGGCAGCAGGCCTCTGCAGAGGCTCTGGCACATTTCCCCGCTGTAGAGCAGGCATCCCTGCCGCATGCTTTACTTAAAAGCATGCTGCGCCACCAAGAGGCAGTGATGATAGACGGTGTGGACGACAGCCAAATTACCTACCGCCGCGTATTGGCCTGTGCCATGTTGCTGAGCCGCCGCTTGCGCCGCTATACCTCCGGTAAGCGTTTGGGGGTTATTTTGCCGCCGGGCAAGCGAGCCGTGATAGCTAACTTGGCTTGCCTGTTTGCCGGGATTGTGCCGGTGAATGTGGACTACACCGCCACCGAGCAAGAGTTTGCCCATGTGTGTGCCGCCGCCCATATAGACCGCTTTATCTCCTCCGAACGCTTCTTGCATAAACAAGAGAAATTCTGCTGGCCGAACCGCCGCGATATCATCTTTATTGATAAAGAGCTGCATGCCTTTGGGCGTTTTCGCCTGCGCCTGTGCGAATGGATGCTCAAAACCTGCGGTAAGTCCTTTATTGTGTCGCGCCTCAA
This sequence comes from Akkermansiaceae bacterium, assembly GCA_015062015.1. Lineage (GTDB taxonomy): Bacteria > Verrucomicrobiota > Verrucomicrobiia > Verrucomicrobiales > Akkermansiaceae > Akkermansia. Next base: position 4,698 of record SUVM01000090.1, read on the forward strand.
ACTGAAACGCCCGGAGCCCATGGCAGAAGCCCTCTTTGCCTTTATACCCGGTAGCGGCAAAGAGCCTGCACGCGCTATGGCGCATTCTCACCGCGCGGTAATGGCCGCTGTTTTGCAGTGGCAGCAAGCCTTGCATCTTAAAAAGGAGAATGCGGCCCTGTTTTCTCAACCCCTGTATCGGGCGGATGCCGTGGTACCCGGGTTGATTTTACCGTTATTGCTGGGCCAAAAGATTGTGATGTACCCCACGCCGGTTGCCGGGGTGCGCTTGTGCGATTTAATTAAGAACTACCGCGTGGCCCATGCCGTATTTTGTGCAGACGAAGCGCGCGGCGTGTTTCAATCTGCCTCTCGAGAGCATTTGGCAGCCCTGCAGTATTTGGTATTGCCCGGCGTGCCCTCCGTGCCCGATGTGGTGCAAGAGGCCGTGCACCGTTTCGGCATCACCGTTAAAGAGTACCATGGCGTGCCCGAGTTCGCGGCCCCGCTCAGCATCAATACCTATTCGGCGGCCCCGCAAACCCCTGCCGTAGCGGCAAAACCCGCAGAAGTTACACGCGTTATCGGCCGCTTGTTGCCCGGGATTGCCGTGCGTGTGTCCGATTTTGCGGCCCCCACTCGCACAGTAGCCCCCAACGCCGTGGGCGTGGTGCACCTTAGCGGCCCTGCCATGGCATCCCCCGCCGGGCAAGCGGGGTATGCTGCAGGTGATTGTTATACACCTGCTGCTGCCGGTTGTGTGGATATAGAGGGCAACCTTACCTTGCTGGGACCCACAGAGCGCTACAGCCGCGTCAATGGCGAGCTTATATCCCATGCAGAGGCAGAGTCCGTAGTGCTGGAGGCCTTGGAGGCGAAAATGCTTCCCGGCATGGAGCGCCGGGTGGCGATAGTGGCACTTCCCGGGCAGGGCGGCGGGGCAGATACGCTGGTGCTGCTTTCCACCATTCATCGGCAGGTGTTCTCGCACGATGTGTCTACACTTCAGCATAAAATCCAACGCCTCCATTACTCTGCCAACTGGGCTCCGCGGCATATCATCCCCGTGCAGTCCATCCCCACCTTGCCGGATGGTACCCTCAATTACGATTACTGCCGTCGCGGCATCCGCCGCTTCTTAGGCATGCCGGAGCCCTCCGCTTAACCCCCCCTCTTCTTTTTACGCATGACCGACTCTGCCCCCGTTTATCCGTTTTCTCATGGTATGCCGGCTGCTGATTCATGTGCTGCCGAAGAGCCCGATTTTTCTTTGCTTTGCCCGGCCCCCAAAGAGCTGCCCGAAAACCACTTGCTGCATGGCTACAGGCTGCGCCGCAACATAGGCTCCGGCGGTTTTGGGGTTACTTACTTGGCAGAGGATGAATTGCTGGGCCGCCGCGTGGTGATTAAAGAGCATTTTCCGCATGCCCTTTGCGAGCGCCGCATGGGTACCCTGCGTGTGGAACTGCAGGACCCCGCCGGTGCCGAATCCCTGGAGTGGTCCCGCCAAAACTTTATCCGCGAAGCTCGCCTGCTTTCTTCTCTGGACCACCATAATATCGTTAAAATCTTCTCCTTTTTCGAGGCTTACAACACCCTCTATTATGTAACAGAGCATATTAACGGTTGCAGCCTTGGGGATTATGCCCAAACCCATTATCGCAATGGTACCCGCATCACCCAAGACGAGCTTTTCGGCCTTATGGTTCGCGTGTTGGATGCGCTGCATTACCTGCACTCCCGCCGCATCCTGCATCTGGATATTAAGCCCGACAACATTTTGCTTACCTCTAACGGCCGCCCCGTGATGATAGATTTTGGTGCCGCTCATGAGAACTTTGGCGATGCCGGCGTGGGTGTGGTGGAAACCCTCGGTTATAGCCCGCCGGAGCAAAGCGCCCATGGCAGTGGTGAGCTCGGCCCCTGGTCCGACCTCTATGCCTTTGGTGCCACGCTGTGCTACCTGCTTACGGCCACGGCCCCCGCCCCCGGTGCCCAGCGTTTGCTTTACGACAACTTTGAGCCTCTGGCCTCTCGCCCCGCCCTCACGGACCACTTCCACCGCGACCTCTTGGCCGGTATTGACCGCGCTCTCACCCCCGCTATCTCCGGCCGCTACCGCTCCGTCGATGAATGGATGGCCGACCTGCGCGGCTGAGTGCTATTGCAGGGGTAAAAGCCCGTTGGTGGTGCCGGTGCCGTAATTTTTGTTGAGCTGCGTGTAATTTGCCGGGTTGCGCAATTAAGGTTTGCCAACGTGGTGGTAATGTGTTAAAATGAAGTCATGAAGAGCACGCAAAGCTTTACGGAGAAGATGGCTGCCGTCCTTGGTTTGGATGAGCAGATGATTATACCTTATGGCCGAGATAAAGCCAAGGTAAGCTTGCAGGTGTTGCAGGAGCGTCCGCGCAAGGGCAAGTTGGTGTTGGTGAGCGCGCTTACCCCCACGCCCGCCGGAGAGGGTAAGACGACGGTGTCCATCGGCTTGGCACAGGGGCTGAAATCCATAGGTAAGAGTGTTTGTTTGGCTTTGCGAGAGCCTAGTATGGGCCCTGTGTTCGGCAGAAAAGGAGGTGCTACCGGTGGCGGGGCTTCGAGCATTACGCCGGGCGAAAGCATTAACTTGGGCTTCACGGGCGACTTCCCCGCCATTACGGCAGCCAATAACCTGTTGGCAGCTGTTATCGACAACGCTTTGTTCTATAAGACAACGCGTCTGGACCAAAACAAGGTGACGTGGAAGCGCGTTATGGATATGAATGACCGCGCGCTGCGTAACATTGTGATTGGCCTTAACCGCAACGGCGTGGCACGCGAAGACGGCTTTAATATTACCCCTGCGTCAGAGATTATGGCCTGCTTCTGCTTGGCCGAGGACCGCGATGACCTGCGCCGCCGTATCGACAATATTGTTGTAGGCTTTACTGCCGATAACGAGGCGGTGTATGCCAAGGAGTTTGGGGTGACGGATTCTATGCTGGCTATTTTGGGCGAGGCTATCAACCCCAATTTGGTGCAATCTGTGGAGGGGGTGCCGGCTTTTGTGCATGGTGGCCCGTTTGCCAACATTGCCCATGGCTGCAACTCTGTTATTGCTACTAAAATGGCTTTGGCTTGCGCGGATTACGCTGTTACCGAAGCCGGTTTTGCCTTCGATTTGGGTGCGGAAAAGTTTTTGGATATCAAATGCCGCCAAAGCGGCTTGTCCCCGGATGCCATTGTGATTGTTGCCACCATACGCGCCCTTAAAATGCATGGCGGGGTGGATAAAAAGCAGCTCGACCCCCCCAATGTGGAGGCCGTGAAGCGCGGGTTGGCAAACTTGCAGGCTCATATCGAAAGTGCCAAATTGTACAAACGCCCTGTAACGGTGGCTATCAACTTGTTCGAGGCTTTTGATACCGAGGAGGAAATTGCCGCAGTTAAGCAGCTGTGTGCCGAGATGGGGGTGGGTTGCGCCGTAGCTAATGTGTTTGGTAAAGGTGGTGCCGGTTCTCAGGAATTAGCACGCTTGGTGGTAGAGAGCATCCAAACAGCCCGGAACCGGCCTTTTGAATGCCTGTATGCTCTGGATGTTCCCGTGGAGGAGCGTATGGCTACGATTGCCCGTTGTATTTATGGTGCAGATGGCGTGGTGCTTACCCCTGCCGCTAAGAAAAAATTAGCCCTCATGCAGGCCAACGGCCTTACGGATTTGCCCGTTTGCATGGCTAAAACGCAAAACTCGCTCTCCGATAACGCCAACCTTCCCGGCCGCCCCAAGGGCTTCACCATTACTGTGCGCGATTTCGAAATCGCCAACGGTGCCGGGTTCCTTGTTGCCCTTTGCGGCGATATTATGCGTATGCCCGGGCTGCCCAAGGTGCCTTCCGCTTGCGCTATCCGCGTCGATGCCGATGGTAATATTTCCGGGATGAAGGGGTAAGCTTTCTTTGCAGGGGGGGCGCAATGCCCCTCCCCCCCGTTTTTTACCCTTGCTTGCCGGGGGTGAAAATTTGACTTGACCGCCGAATGGCGGCTTTTTCTTTGCGGCGACCCGCGTGTTACAATACTGAGTTTCTTGGGTAAATGGATAAAAAATAATAAATAAAACTTGACTATTTATGCCTTAGATATTAAACTGTGCGCGTACCGCATACAGGCAAATAGTGTAGTGTGCGGAAGAACTCAACTCGAATACACACATTATGCGTACTCCTGAAGAAATTAAAAAAAGCACCGTAAGTGGTGTCGCCGCATTCTTGCTGACTGTTGGCGTAGGTGTTGGTGTTGTAAGCTGCAAAGACGAAGCATCTGCTCCGGCTGAGCCCGAGACATCGACAGAAAAAGTAGTTGCTGCACAACCCTCTGCACCTGTTCAGGAGGCTGCTCCTGTTGCTGAGCCTGTTGCCCCGGTTGCAGAGCCCGCCCCCGTTGAGG
>SUVM01000091.1 GCA_015062015.1 Akkermansiaceae bacterium
GAGAAAAGGATATACTGAACACGCTGCATGGATATACAGACGCTTCCGCCGCGTACCGTTATCGGTAATTATAAAATACTCAAAACATTGGGTAGGGGCGGCTTTGGTGTGGCGTATGTGGCGTGGGATTGCCAGTTGGAGCGCAACGTGGTGCTTAAGGAGTGCTTCCCCACGGCTATTTGCCGCCGCGAGGAGGACGGAACGGTACGCCCCTTGCGGGCTGAGCTGGAAGCGCATTACCTGCAAGTCATGGCCGATATGCAGAGAGAGGCCCGCACCCTGGCTAAGTTGAATCACGAGCGCGTCGTGCGGGTGTACGAGTTTTTTGAGTCTCGGGGCGGCTTGTATTATGTCATGCCGTGGTTAGAGGGCGGCTCGCTGCGCGAGAAGATGGAAGAAGCGGCAGATGCCGGGCAGCCCATTGCCGTGCAAACCGCTATACAATGGTTGCTTGCCGTGTTGGAGGGCTTGCAATACCTGCATGATAAAGGTATTGTGCACCGCGATATTAAGCCGTCCAACATCATGTTCGACGAGCACGAGCACCCCGTTATCATCGATTTCGGAGCCTCGGTGATGCATGCCGCAACCACCGTGACACAGGGGGAGTTTTCTGCAGATTATGCCGCCCCGGAGCAGATTGCCGGCAAGGGGGCACCCTTTGCCGGAACGGATTTGTTTGCGCTGGCCGCTACTGCCTATGAGCTGCTGAGCGGCAGTATGCCCGAGCCAACGTTGCGGCGTATGCTGAAGGATGAGCTGGTGCCCATAGACTCATTACCCGGCATGGAATCTTTGCCGCAGCCCTTGGTGCAGTTTGTGATGCAGAACTTGCAGCTGTCCCCCGCCGCGAGAGATAAGAGCGCAGCGTATTGGCGTGCGGTGCTAAGCGGTATGGCCGAGTGTAAGCCCTTGCCGCAGCCACGCCCCGTGGGGCGGTGGGTGTGGTATGCCGCGGCAATGGGGGCAATGGCAGTTATTGTTGGCATTGGGGCAAGTTTGTTGCCGAAAACGCCCACACCAACCGCCCCACAACCGCAGCAAGCGCCGCCCGCTGCAGAGGCTCTTTACCGGGCATATGTAGCGCACAATAAAGCGAGCTTTGCTGCCGCTCCTGCAGAATATGCGGCGTATGCGGCCCGGGTGGAGGCCGTTGCTGCCGAGCATCATCAGGCTTGTGATGCGGTGTTGCAACAGTTGGAGCAAGAGCTTGCAGATACCCCCCGGACAACAGAGCAGAAAAGCGATTTGAGAGATAAATATACGGATAAGATTTATGATTTGGAGGTAGAATATTCTCGCAAGTTGACGGAGTCGAAAAATGCGTTTTATAACCAATTTGTTTCACCCTTCAATTCTTTGCTTACCGAGCCGCATTTGCATTATCCGGCATGGCGCGATGCTGATTTTGCCCATTTACCTGTCCTGCGAGAAAGGCTGGAACGTACCTATGGGCAATACCTCGTCTTGCCGCATCATCTGGAGCAGCCGAATCTCAATAAGCATCGCCACCGTATTGATGCCCTATTGCCCGGTATTTAAGCCCCCAGATGTTTTAAAGAAAATGGGCAGCCACCCCCGCTGCCCGTTGGGGGGGGAGTAAGGTGCGCGACGGTGCATTTTTATTGTCGCAGGAAGGGAGAATGATGCAGAGCCCCGGATTATAGGCAAAAGAAGTTCCGCATGGAGGGGGGGGTAGGGGGAGATGGCCCCAATATTATGGTGCAGCCGGTGTGGTGATGCCGGGCCAAGCGGGTTCCGGTTCTTGAGAGATGCTGACGGTAGAACCGACCTCTGTAATATCGTAGAGCGTTTCTGCCACAAAGGCCGGGGTGCGGATGCAGCCTTGGGAGTTTTGGGTATGGCAGCGCACCTTGCCGGTATGGATGCCGACCCCGCCGGGGGTAAGCCGTTGCCAGTTTTCCATTTTTGCGCCCAAAAACTCGCCGCCTTTGGGTACTTTGTCTACACGGGCATTGGCTACGGCTACCACGCAAATGTCATTTTCATCTACAATGGTGCCCCAAGTGTCGGAGAAGTGTTTTTTCTTTTTTTCGAGGATGGGGAAGGTGCCGGTAGGGGTTTCTTTGCCGGGTTTGCCGGTAGAGACCGGCCAGTCTGCCGCTACTTTGCCGTCTACATACAAGCGGCCGCGTTGTTGCTGCAAACAAATGCGGATGGGGCTTTGCGGCGTGGCTTGCGCCACAAGCGCGCGATCCATGTATACCTCCATGGTGGCGGGGTAGTCTGCCTTGTGGGTAGAGAGAAACTCTGCATATGTAGGTGCGGCAGGTGGGTGGGCAGACTCGCATGCCGTCAGCAGGGCAAGGCCGCCCATGGCAGATATGAGGACGGACGTTGTGCGAGTCATAGCCGGGTGAGGGGGTGGTTTATTTGATGATAACCGGGGTGCCTACCGGGGTGTTTTCGAAGAACACCTGAGCCATGTCTCGCGGGAGCCGTATGCAGCCATGGCTTTCGGGCGCGGCTGTCACAATGCCCTCGTGCATCCAAATGCCGGTGTTGGTAATTTGCATGCCGAAGTTCATGGCAGCACCTTTATATTGCCCCCCCTCGGGGATGGGTTGCCCGGCTGTGTAGTCTGCCACCATGGTGTTGCCGTTGGCATCTACAATGCTGCCGTAGGTGGATGACTTGTGGTCTATGTCTTTAGAGAGAATCTTAAACGTGCCGCAGGGCGTGCCGTGGCCGGCTTTGCCGGAGGATATGGTGGAGCGCCCCACCAGCTGCTGCCCCACATAATAGTCTGCTTGCTGCAAAGCGGTGTCTATCACAATGCAATGTTGGCCGGTAAGGTGTGCCGGCTTGTCCCAATACCCGTGGTTTACAACCTGAGACGGCGTGTGCTTGATGGTTTGGGGCTTAAAGGCGTAGCCGCCTTGTGCCTTGGCCGTAAGTATTTTCTGCGTGGTGCAGGCCGTCATCAGTGCCGTAATCGCTGCGAGGATGGTTAGTTGCTTTTTCATGCAGTGCTTTTTTTGTTATTTTGTCTGTTTAGAGCAGGCCAACGCCTTTATGCCTCCTTTTTGTCTATTTGTCAAGCATTTTTAATAATTAAGTTTCCCGGAGGTTTGGGGGTAGGGCAAAATAATAAACTGTACAACCGGTGCAGAATTTGCTATAAACGGGAGCATGAGCCAGCAAGACCCTCCGGAGCCAGCCCACCGCCGCACAGCCGAGGCGCAAGCCGTGGTGTGGCGTTTTTTGGAGTACATGCGGGCAGAGAAGGGGGCATCCCCGCATACGCTGGAGGCCTACGAGCGGCAGTACCGCATGTTTACGGAATGGATGGGAGAGCGTTTTGAGTCTTGGGCGGCATGTACGGCAGAGACGTTTCGGGCCTGGTTGTACGAGGCGATGCAGCAAGAGCTTAAGCCGGCTTCCATACGGCAGAGGTTTGCGGCGTTGCGCTCGTTGTATACCTACCTGATGTTGAGGGAGGGCTACGGCAGCAACCCCATATCCGACCTCACGTTGCCGCGTGCGCGCACCGGGCTGCCGGTGCATCTTAGTTTGCAGCAGATGGAGGAGCTGCTCTCTCTGCCATTGCGTACACCGGCAGACAAAAAGAGCCCGGCGTGGTTGCCGTATCGGGATGCCGCTATTTTGGAGCTGTTTTACTCTTGCGGGATCCGCCTTAGCGAGCTGGTGAGCCTGAATGCCGATGCCTTGGCAGATGGTGCGGATTGTGTGCGCGTGGTGGGCAAAGGCCGCAAGGTGCGTTTGGTGCCGGTGGGGGAGTACGCGCGGGAGGCTATAGAAAAATATTTGCAACTGGCAGCGTTAGAGCCCGGCGGGCCACTGTTTATCAGCCGTTTGCGCCGCCGTATGACCGGCCGCAGCGTGCAGCTGATGTTGGATAAATACCTGCGTTGCTCCGACATCCCGTTTCATATTTCCCCGCATAAATTGCGGCACACCTTTGCCACGCATTTGTTGGATGCCGGGGCGGATTTGCGTGCCGTGCAAGAGCTATTGGGGCATGCCTCTCTCTCTACCACGCAAATTTACACCCACGTCACCAAAACGCGCATGCGCCAAGTGTACCTGCAAGCCCACCCCCGCGCTACGGATATTGAATAGAAAGCGGAAATTGCCGGATTGGGCTTGATAAAAAGCGGGTTTTATGCTATGTTGGCGGGCAGCAAACCCGTACTTTGTTATGTTAGAGAACGAATACATACGCATAGATATCCGCACCGCCGGGCGTGCCTTGGCCGGGGTGACGGTGCAGGATAAAGTGAATGGCCGCAGCTATGATTTGGGACGAGAAATTTTTAACATTCAGTTGCAGGAAGCCAAAACGGACGAAGCGTGCTCCAAAAAAGAATACACCGATGTGTGCTTGCCGTTGTCTGCGTTGGATTTGATGTGTGGCGAGGTGCAATACAGCACCGTGGAGGCAGCCCCCACGGCACGCCGATTGGCAGAGCGCCGTGCCGCCCAACGCGCCGGTGTGGCATTTGCCGTAACGACGGATGGCTACAAGCTGGAGTGGTGGGCAGAGCTGCGCGCCGGGCAACCCTATTGCCGCATCGGGTTGGACATTACACCCATGCAGTTTGCCATGCCCGCCCGCAAGATAACGTTGCTCTGCATCGCTGCCCCGGAGGCACGCGTTGAGGGCACGGTGAAAGGTGCCCCGGTGGTGGCAGCGGGCAACCGCTTGTTTGCCGGTGTGGAAAGCCCGTTGAGCAAGGGCGAAATAACGGCAGACGGCTTTGCCTGCACGTTGGAGCGCACCACGCATCTTCCTGCCCGCACCACAAGCCGCGTCTCGGCCGTATTGGGTTTTTGCAGCCCGGGGCAGTTGCGCCGCACCTTCCAACTGGCGTATCTTAATGAGGAGCGCGCCCGCCCGTACTTCCCCCTCTTTAATTATAATACTTGGTACGACATCGGTTACTTTACCCCTTACTCCGAAAAAGATGTGCTGGATACGGTTCGCCTCTTCGGGGAAGAAATGGTCTCCAAACGCGGCGCGGTGATAGATTCTTTCTTGCTGGACGACGGTTGGGACAACACCGAGACCCTGTGGCAATTCCACGACGGGCTGCCCCATGAGTTCCGCGAAATCCGTAAACTGATGGAGAGCTACGGCTCTGCCCCCGGCGTGTGGTTCTCCCCTTGGGGCGGCTATGGCCAACCCAAGCTGAATCGGTTGGCGGCAGCCGGAGATACATACGAGACGAACGAGCGCGGGTTTGCCCTCTCCGGCCCCAAGTATTACGAGCTTTTCCGCGAGATGTGCCTGCACATGATTCGAGAGAACGGCGTCAACCACTTCAAGCTCGACGGCTGCAGCGGTATGGCAGAGCCTGTGCCGGGCTCCCGTTTCGGCTCCGACTTCGAGGCGGCCATCTCATTAATAGATGAGCTGCGTGCCGAAAAACCGGATATATACATTAACCTGACAACGGGCACCTGGGCCAGCCCGTTCTGGTTCAGCATTGCAGACTCCGTGTGGCGCGGTAATTGGGACCACGATTTCTGTGGTGTGGGTACTGCGCGCCAGCAGTGGATTACGTTCCGTGATGCGATGATTTATGCCCATAACGTCAAAATCTCTCCGCTTTGCCCCATTAACTCCCTCATGACCCACGGCGTGATTTACAACAAGGGTGCCCGCGGCCTGATGACTACGGAGAACGATGACCTTGCAGACGAAATTTGGAGCGGCTTGGGGCTTGGTACCCAAATGCAGGAGGTGTACATTACCCCCGCCATGCTGCAACCGCACGAGTGGGATACGCTGGCTGCCGCAGCCAAGTGGACCCGCGCCAACGCCGATACTCTGGTAGACAGCCACTGGGTTGGCGGCGACCCCGCCGCGCTGGAGGCGTACGGCTTTGCCTCCTGGAGCCCGGCTAAGGGCATTTTGGTGCTGCGCAACCCGTCCGACCGCGAGCAGGAGTTCGCCTTCGACCCCGCCGCCGTGTTTGAGCTGCCGTTGGGGGCTGCGCTGCGTTATGCGCTTTCTTCCCCCAAGGGAGATGAGCTGCCGGCAGAGGTGGCTGCGGGTGTAAGCACTTCTCTGCGCCTCAAACCATTTGGGGTGCTGGTGATAGAGGCCGCACCCATGGCCTGATAGCAGCCGTTTTTTTTTGATGCGCCCGCGCCGATGAATCCCCCCTCGGCGCGGGCTTTATCAGGCTCTTTTTTTCGGGATAAGGCGTTGACAAGCCTATACCGTTTTGGTACGATGCCTGCCGTATATAGCGGAGGCTAGCCGCTGTGGCACCGCCCGAAATGCCTACCTCACTTTTTGGAGGAGGTGGTAAAGGTGGTGCGTGAATCAGAGCGAAGCCCCGTAGCCGCGCTTCACCTTAGCCTTGTTGTAGGCCTCCAGAGCCGTGGGCATAAACTCATTTAAGGCTTCGATGCGGTCTTCATCTCTGGGGTGGGTGCTCATAAGGCCGCTGAGGGTGCCGGTGGTTTTACCCTCGGTAAAGCGGCTCCAGAACTCTACGGCAGCTTTGGGGTTATAGCCGGCTTTGGCCATGAGCAACAGGCCGATTTGGTCTGCCTCGTATTCGTTGCTGCGGCTAAAGGGTTTCATGACACCGTAGTCTGCCGCAAGGTCGTAGAGTTGCCGGAGGTCACTGTTATCGGTGGCGGAGAGAGCCGTGGCCCCGAGGGTTTTTATGTAGCCCCAAGAGACGCGCTCGCCGCCGTGGCGGGCATAAACGTGGGCAATTTCGTGCGCCACAACAAAGGCCAATTCGGCTTCGTTATGCATCAAATCCATCAAGCCGCTGTACACGGCTACCTTACCGCCCGGCAGGGCAAAGGCATTCTGCTCGTTGCTTTGGAAAACCTGGAAATCCCATTTGTAATTGGAGCCTAAACCGCTGGAGTTTACAATGGCAGAGCCGCAACGGGAGAGCGCAGCGTTGTAGGTGCCGTTGGCAGAGCGGTTGTATTGGCTTTTGTATTGAGAGAAGGCGGTAAGCCCCATTTGGGCTTCTTCCGCCTCGCTGGTCAGCATCAATTGCGGGCGGTCGGTAAAGGGGACGGAACGGCAGCTTGTTAAGCCGGCAACCAAAGAGAGGGCTGCCACGGCACAGGTGGTTATGATTTTCATATGCATGCTAGGTTGGTTGTGTGTTAATATGGAAGATGACAAACTTACTCTATAGATAGCATGCTGCGCTGTCAAGGTAAATCGTCTTTTTGCGGGGGCTTTTTCCCGGGGGGCCGGGGGGGGATAAACTGAATTTGACTTGACTTGTGCAGCAGTGTATCAGATAATGCGGCAAATGAAGAATCCGCGTGTATTTTATGCTGTTATATCAGTGGCCGTGTATGCCGTGCTGTGGTTTGTGGGCAATGGGTTCCATGGGGCAGAGGTGCGGTGGCAGGAAGAGGCTGCCCCGTGGCTGGGGGAGGCCCCGGCCGGTGTGCAGGTGCAAACGCTGCGCGCGGCTTCGGCAGAGCAGCTGCCTTGCTCCGAGTTTACGTTGGCGGCAGATGCGGCATTGCAGCAAAAAATCATATCTACCTTCGGGTTAGAGCCTGTTGCACAGGGAGAGGTTACGGTTTATACCGGTAAAGGCGTGTTGCCGGTGTACCCTGCGGATTACCCCATGCTGCCCGGCGGCTTGTCGGCGGTGCTTTCTCCGCGCTTAACGGTGCAGGCAGACGGTACGATGCTGTTTTGCCCGGACGATGCCAATGCGGCTAAAGATGAGTCCGTAGCCCGCAAGTTAGCCCCGGTGTATCCGCAATATTTGCCGCAGAGTCCGCAGTGGGAGGTAGCCCGCGGGTTGATGCTGGCCGTGCTGTGCTTTTTGTTGCCGGGTGTGCTTTGCTGTGCGGGGTGGTTGTGGGTGCAGCGCCGCGCTGTGGCAGATGCCAACACCCCCTATATTTGCTATTTTTTACCGGCGGTGGTAGCGTTTTTGGGCGCATATGCAGATTTTTATGTGCATGGGTTTGATACCTCGTACAGCACTTTTAGTGCCGTGTTCAGCGCGCTGACTAATGTGGTGTGTGCCTTTGTGTTGGTGATGTTAACCAAAATGGTTCGCGGCAGATAAGGGTATACGGAGCAAGCTATATGAAACGAAGTTTTATAACATGGTTGTTGGTGGGGAGCTTAGCATGCTGTGCTCTTAGCTCTTGTGTCACTACGGTACACCGCTATGTATGGAACCGCGCCCAAATTGTGGACGAGGTATTTTGGGTGGATGACCCCCAAAATGTGCAGCTTTACCGTGTGGGTAATGCTTACTATGCTAAGGGGTATATAGGCCCGGCGCGTGGTGCGCAAACCACCCACGATGTGCCCGGCTTTGTTATCGGTTTGCATGGTGGCTCCGGGCTGTGTTTTTACCCTATTAAAGAGCAGGGGCGCCCGGTCTATTTTCGGGTGGAGGAGTTCGGGAATAAATTGAGTGAAAAGCGTCTGGCCGAGGCTCGTGAAAAGGGCAAAAAACTCCATCTATGTGCCTATACGCCCGGCCCGCAAACTTATATTACCGAGCTGCCGTCTCATGCCGTTGCGGTAACAGAACCGGGCTGCTTTATGGCCGAGGATATTTACCGTGGAGATGCATCTGCCCCGGCGCGTATCGATGCGCATGCTTGGTATGCGTACCCCGTGGGGGCTCTTTTGGCTGTAGCGGTAGATGCCCCGCTCACCGTAATCGGCAATGCGGCTTTAGCTGCCGTGGCATCCGTTACGGTTCCGTTGTCTGCTGCGGTGTATACTTGCCAAAATGCCGGGCAACAACAGGCTGCCCCCGTGCCGGAGCAAAACTCCGTACCCCCCAAGCCCGCCCCCCGGCAAGAACCGTAACTGTTTTTTTTATTTGTTTTGTTTGTTTGGTGCTTTCCGACTTTGTGCCGGAAGGCACTTTTTTGCCGTGGTGGTGGGGGGCGACAGGCTGCACTGATATTGTATAAGCTTTCTCAATGCTGGTGTCAAAAGAAAAATGCACCATCACCTCATTTTTTGGCACTGCGTCAAAAAAGTCGCGTGAATGACGGGGAGGTTAGCTGCCTGAGTTTGAGGCGGAGATAATCAACGGAAGGTAGTCCTCGGGTTTTGAGTTGGATGCGGG
>SUVM01000092.1 GCA_015062015.1 Akkermansiaceae bacterium
GTTGCTGGAGGCCGGGGCGGATGTGAATGCGTTGACTACCGGTGGCAACACGCCTTTGGATTTGGCAATGGACCAAACCCACGAGGGGGCGGGAGATGATGATTCGTTGGTGCAGTTGCTGCTGGCCTATGGTGCTAAAAGCGGCCGCTCTATTCGCGTGCCCGAGCCGGCTTATATGGGGCGCGTGTATGTAAGGCATTTGCCGGCCACCTTGCCCGGTGTGGAGCTGCCTGCCGGGGTTGCTCTGGCCCCGGTGCAGGCGGCTCTCGGTGCTGCCGAGTGCCAAGCTTTGTTAGAGAATAATAATATACATGGGGCGGCGGCAGACGGGTTCCGGGCGCACAAGGCTTATGTGGAAGTAACAGTGCAGGGGGATGCCGGCGAGGACCCGCTGAAGGTGGCAGAGCGCGCATTGGGTGTTTTGGTGCAGTTGGTTGCTATGGCAGATGTGGTGGGGGTGCAGTTTGAGCAAACGTTGTTGACGGATGCTGCGCCGATTTTGGAAACCAAGGGGGCATTTACCCCGTTTTTGTATACGGCATTGCGTTTTGCACAGTATAAAAAGGATTATTTTTTGGTGGATACAGCGGGGTTGGCTTCGTTTGGTGTACCGGAGCTGGAGCTGATAGTGGAGTGCAAGGCTCTGGGGCGTAAGCCCCGCGCGCTTTTGTCTCAGTTATTGGTGGATTTGAGCAGTGCCGCGCTTTCCGGTCGCTCTGCGTGGGAGCCCGGCCACACGGCTACGCTTTGCGGTAAGTTTTGCCGGATCAGTTACGGCAAGCACTCTATTACGGAGAATGAGGGCTTCGTGTTCCTTGTCAATATGTGAGGGGTACTTTGGAGGCAAATGCGCGTGCCGCGTGCTCCATTGCCGCGCGGTTGGGTATCTCCGTAAATTGAATCGGCGGGGCGTTTCCCTTTAATTTGGTAACAACGTTGTAGCGAATGCGCTCCCATTGGCGGGTATCCCATGCCGGGGTGTAGAGTACGATGCGCTGTGGCTGTAAGATGCAGCATATCATTTGAATGAGGCGTGCCGAGATTTCTACCTGCAAGCTGCGGTCCTCTGCCTGGGTAGGCGGCCAGCAGGCCCCGGGCGGCAGCAGGCTTAAATCCCCGCATTCTGTTACTTTGCCGTAGCGGTAGTGGGCGCAGGTGGCCGGCTGCCCCGGTGGTAGGCATAGGGTAGCGGTGCCTTCTTTGCGCGCCGCTAATATACCGGCTTGGCTTGGGGTGTGCACCCGGCAGTTGTATTTGCTTTTAAGGTGAGCCGCTATGGCTGCCGCCGGTATATTGCCCCCGGAGAGCAGGCTAATGCTGCGGATGTTTTGCGCTGCGGCTATGGCTGTGATGCTGGTGTCTAAACTTTCTGCGTCGATGTACCCGTACCGCGCTTTCTGAAACGCTTCCGGTTCTCCCATGAGGTTGAGGCGTTCCAGCTCGCAGCGATAGGTGTTGCCTTCTCGCTCCGTTTTGATGAGTATATGGTGGCTGTGCTCTTTGTTGAGCCGGTACACTTGCACCGGCCTTCCCCCGCCGGAGGGGATTGCACCCAGCTCTTGCAGCTCGCCGGCGGTGCATAGTTTGGCTACGGCTTTGTTGATGCTTACTAAGCTTATGCCGCAGGCCTGCGCCAACTGCGGGCGCGTGGCTTCCCCTGCCGTGCGCAATATCCTCAGGATGCTCGCTTCCGTGGCCGTCATGTCCGTGTTGTATGAAAAAAAAGACTTAATTAATGCGGTTAATAAAGTATAGCCTAAATTTCCGTTGTGTCAAGTATCATTTGTAGAGGCTTTACTATCAGCGTTTACGGATATTGAGCAAGGGATAAAAGGTGTGGTGGCTTTGTAGCAAAGGCTCGACAATTGACAGGGGATTTGGTAGCATGAGGGCAAGGAAACAACTTTTACACACCAACATGAAATACATTTTTGTAACCGGCGGCGTCGTATCCTCTCTTGGTAAAGGGCTTGCAGCAGCATCCATTGGTACATTGCTGGAGCATTGCGGCTTGGATGTAACCATGCAGAAGTTTGACCCGTATTTGAACATTGACCCGGGCACCATGAGCCCGTACCAGCATGGGGAGGTGTATGTGCTCAATGACGGTGCCGAGACGGATTTGGACTTGGGGCACTACGAGCGTTTTATTCATTGCGAGCTTTCCCGCCTCAACAACCTGACCAGCGGTAAGGTGTTTGAGCAGGTGTTGGAGAAAGAGCGCCGCGGCGATTATCTTGGTAAGACGGTGCAGTACATACCCCATGTTACGAATGAAATTAAGCAACGCTTGTACGACCTGACCGAGAAGAACAAGGAATGCGATGTGATTATCACGGAAATCGGCGGTACGGTGGGCGATATAGAGGGGTACCTGTTCTTAGAGGCTTTGCGCCAATTTGCCTTGGAAGTAGGGCGCAATAACTGTTGCTTTATTCATGTGACGTTGTTGCCTTATATTAAAGCAGCCGGCGAGACCAAGACCAAGCCCACTCAGCAGAGCGTGGCCAAGCTGCGAGAAATCGGTATCCAGCCGGACATTATTGTGTGCCGTACGGAAATGGATAATCTTACTGATGAAGAGAAGAAGAAAATCGGTATGTTCTGTAATGTGCCGCCCCGTAACGTGGTGGCTTTCTGCGATGTGAAGCACAGTATTTATGAATGCCCGTTGGATTTGGGGCGCGACCGCGTGGACCGCATTGTAACAGAGGTGTTGGGGCTTACCGTGCCCAAGCCCAAGATGGACGAGTGGCAAAAGTTTGTGGGGCGTGTGATTCACCCGTCTCATAGCGTACGCATTGCCGTGGTAGGCAAGTATATCTCCCTGCAAGATGCCTATAAGTCCATTTACGAGAGCTTTACACATGCCGGGGCCGCAAACGATTGCCGTGTGGAGATTGTGCGCGTGGATGCCGAGGCTCTGGAGAAGAGCAGCTGCGCCGAGATGATTGGCGCGGTAGATGGTATTTTGGTGCCCGGCGGATTTGGTGAGCGTGGTGTGGAAGGTAAGATTATGGCCGTGCAGTATGCACGCGAAAACAATATCCCCTTCTTTGGTATTTGCTTGGGTATGCAGGTGGCTGTTATAGAGTTTGCCCGCAACGTGCTGGGGCTTAAAGATGCCAATTCCACCGAGTTTGACAAGGAAACCGCCGCACCTGTGATTTGCTTGCAGGAGGAGCAAAAGACTATCACCAACATGGGGGCTACCATGCGCTTGGGGGCATATCCTGCCCATATCCAAAAGGGCACCCTGTGCAGCAAGTTGTATGGCGGGGCAGAGGTTATCTCCGAGCGCCACCGCCACCGCTACGAGTTTAATGCAGATTATCGCGTGGCTTGCGAGAAAGCCGGCTTGGTTATCTCTGCCGTTAATGATGAGCATGGCTTGGTAGAGGTAGTAGAGCTGCCCGGGCACCCGTACTTCATTGCCTGCCAGTATCACCCCGAGTTCCAGAGCCGCCCCACCAAGTCTCACCCCCTCTTCCGGGGCTTGGTTGCTGCCGCGCTTGAGAAGAAGCAGGCTTAACCCGTCTCATGTTTACAAAGGGCAAAGTTGAATGTTCAACTTTGTCCTTTGTGCTTTATCCGTTTTTTTAGTTTCTATGTGGGATTTTGTTGTTGTTGCGCTTTATTTTGTTGCCATCATCAGTATCGGGCTGTATGCGGGGCGCAAGCAGTCCAGTTTGGAGGATTACGCCCTTGGCGGGCGCTCTATGCCTTGGTGGGCCATTTTAGCCTCTATTATTGCAGCGGAAATCAGTGCTGCCACGTTCCTTGGTACGCCGGGGGAGGGCTTTGTGCTGCGCAACTTTGCCTATGCGCAACTTTGCATTGGTGCGGTACTGGGCCGTATCATTGTAGGCAAACTCTTTCTGAAACCGTATTACGACTATAAGGTGGTATCCATTTATGAGTACCTGCAAAAGCGTTTTGGTATTACCACGCGCAGGTGGGCGAGTATCACCTTCCTTATCAGCCGCGTGTTGGCCAGTGGTGTGCGCCTGTATTTTGCCGGTATTTTGCTGGTGGTTGCTTACATGTTTATTGTGGGGCAAGGCAGTGCCACGCCTATGGAAACGGTGCTGATTTATATAGGTGCGCTGACGCTCATTACCGTGTTGACGGCAATTTATACCACGTTGGGCGGGCTTAAAGCCGTGGTGTGGACGGATGTGTTGCAGGCCTCCATTCTGATTGTGGCGGTGGGTACTACGATTCTGTTGCTGTTCTTCACCATTAAGGGAGATTCCTCTTTTGCCGAGGCATGGAATACGATTACCTCTACCGTGGCAGACACCTCTAACAACCCGTGCAAGGTGAAAGAGCTGCAACCGGGCAAGGTGTTTGATTTGGGGCTCACCGGCAAGGGCTTTGCGGCCGATGTGCAGTATATCCTCAGTAGCGAATATACGCTTTGGACCGCCTTTTTGGGGGCTACGTTCCTGGCTATGGCAACACACGGTACGGACCAGGATATGGTGCAACGTATGCTGGCTGCAAAAGACAGCAAAACCGGTACCCGAGCCGTGATTCTCTCCGGTTTGGTGGATATTCCCGTGGTGCTTATTTTCTTGGTTTGCGGCATGCTGGTGTTTGTGTACTACAGCAAGGTGGGTATGGATTTGCCCATGAATGCTAAGGGAGAAATAGAGCAAATGAAGGTGTTTCCCTATTTTATTATTCATCATTTACCCGTGGGGATTAGGGGGCTGTTGGTAGCAGCTCTGTTGGCCACTGCTATGGGCTCGCTTTCCACTGCGTTAAATGCCTTGGCTACAACCGCAACGCGAGATTGGTACCGGGATGTGTTTAATCCCGCCGCTACAGAGCAGCAACTGCTGCGTGCCGTGCGTTGGCTTACGGTGGCGTTTGCTGTGTTGCTGATAGCAGTGGGGGCTGTGTCCGCATGGTATGTGGTGATGAATCCGGAGGCGAGGATTTTGCCGATTGCGCTTGGTATTTTCGGGTACACCTATGGTTCGTTGCTGGGGGTATTCCTGCTGGGTATGTTGACCCGCGCGCGCGGTAACGACCTCGGCAATGTCATTGCGATGATTGCCGGTTTTGTTACTATTATTGTTCTCGAAATTCTGGGTAGCTGCGAGTTGAGTGTTAAAATTGCTTTCCCTTGGCGTGTTACCATAGGTACCCTCGTCACCTTTGCCGTGGGCTGTTGTTTTCGCACTCCCAAAGAACAGGCACTGCCGCCTGCTGCTTCCAATTAAGGCTTTTAGGTGTAAAAAATCCCGCGTTCTGTATGCGCAGAACGCGGGAAACATTAGGGTAGCGGTTTGCGAAGTATCGGCAAACCTTGGGCTCGGTAGTTGTTGTTGCTACCGTGACTTATGTATTGGGGAAAACTAGGCTCGGAGGCGTTTTATCATATCCTGAGGCGGGGCAGATGCCTGTTCTAAATCCGGGTGGTGTTGCCCGGTAACGCCATTGTGAGGAGCTGCAAAACAAATCGGGGGAATCGGCAATGCTATTTGATTGAGAGGAGAATTATAGAAGCGCTTGAAATACGAGATGGACCGGCGATCCAATTTGGCCGGGATGGCGACGCAATGCGGTGGCGATGAGCGGGATGGCCTCATGTTTTTCTGCGTTTCTTCCGGGGCGGTCGAGGCTATGGATATTTCTATCGGTTGTTCCGGAACGGTTGGTGCGGATTTTTTGCCGGTGGCAAACTCCTCAAAGCTGGGTAAGCCCGCATTTTTGCCCATGCGCTCCAGTTCGGTGATGATGTGGTGCAGGTATAATTCGGTATCTTCCGTATTGATATTATCCCATTGTATGGAGGTGGGCGAAGCCGCTTTGGCCGTGCCGGTGTATCCGTATTGCATCGAGAACAGGTACAGAGACAGCTTCAGTACGCTTGCCGTATCTAAGCGAAGCGTTTTGCAAAGCTTTTTGAGGATTTGCTGCATGACTTTATTGCTGCGCACGCTGCAAGCGCTCGCGATTTTTTCTCGTGCGTTATCGTCTTGCAGGAGGTCGTTGTTGGGTTTAAGTCCCGCCGGGTACATCGGCCGCGATTTTTGGCGGTGTTTTTGCAGAATGTCGATTTCTTTGCCGGGGTTTTTCTCCAGCTCTGCCAATACCTCGTCGCGGAAGCGGATTGCCTCTTGGTGCGCTATCTCCGGCGTGAGGTATTGACGGTCGGAAAAATATCTTGTCAGGGTGTATCCCCGGCGGCGTATGGCTACTCTCCAACCTTGAAAGTTGGTAAACATGTAGGTGAAGCGAGTGATGTGCTTGAGGTTCATGGTCGGCGCTATGTTGTACTTTATTTTCCTTTAGTTAGCAATTTATATTAGTTGAATACAGCTAACTTTCCCGGCACCGGTGTGTGTGATGCCGAAACTTCGTGCCTACGGAAGCCCCTTGTATCCCTGCTTCCCTATCCGGAATTCTGTTGTGTGACTCTTTCATTTTTTTTTGTGAGCTGTGATGTGTTTTTGCCTGCTGCTCGTGCATCCGTTTGCTGACTTCGCGCGTTGCGCGCGTATTTTAGTTATCCATTTTTAATAAGTCAAGATTAAAAACTAATAATTCTGATAAAATTAGTAGGAAATTAGATGTAATACGCCTGATATTTGAGTAAATCTTGTCAAAACTTTGCTGTTGTGATATGATTTTTTCGGGATATATGAGTAGTGAGCCGAGGAAAACGATAGAAGTTGTGGCAGCCGTTATTGGGAATTGTGCCGGTGCAGTGTTGGCAACCAAATGCCCGCCGCATAAGCATGGTGGCGGCTGGGAGTTCCCCGGGGGCAAAATAGAGCCGGGCGAGGTGCCGCAAGATGCCGTGGTGCGCGAGATACGCGAGGAATTGGGGGTAGAGGTGAGTGTGGGGGCGTTGCTGCATACCATAGAATGGGATTACCCGGACTTTCACTTGCGTATGTTGTGTTATACCTGCACCATAGAGCAGGGGGAACTTTTGTTGCGGGAGCACACGGCCTATTGTTGGTTGACGAAAGACAAGCTTTATGAGCTTGATTGGCTGCCGGCAGATGTGGATGCCTTACCCGCTGTAGCAGCGTGGTTGGCAGAGGGGCATTAACGCAACAACGCCGCTCGTGCAGAGCGGCGTTGGCGGAGGGGATAGATGGCAGCGGTTTAGGCAAAGGTGATGTTGCCGTCTTGTGCCTCGATGCGGATGGTGGAGCCTTCCGGGTAATTGCCGGCGAGGATGGCCATGCTGAGCGGGTCCAGAATATCGCGCTGGATGGCACGCTTGAGAGGGCGTGCGCCGTAGACGGGGTCGTAGCCGTGCTCTGCCACAAGGTTGGCTGCCGCATCGCTGAGTGCCATTTTGAGGCCTCTGGCTGCCAAGCGTTGTTCCACTTTGCGGAGTTGAATGCGGATGATGCGGCGCAATTCTTCTTTGTGCAGGCGGTCGAAAATAATGATATCATCCACACGGTTCAGGAACTCCGGGCGGAAGTGACCGCGTAGGGCATCCATGGCTTTTTCGTTGCGGGAGATGGCATCCTGCTCATGAAGAATGAATTGGGAGCCGATGTTGCTTGTCATGATGAGTACGGTGTTGGTGAAGTCTACCGTGCGGCCTTGCCCATCGGTAACGCGACCGTCGTCCAACACTTGCAGAAGCACGTTAAAGACATCCGGGTGGGCTTTTTCGATTTCATCGAACAAGACAACGCTGTATGGCCTGCGGCGCACGGCTTCTGTGAGTTGCCCGCCTTCATCGTACCCCACATATCCCGGAGGCGCGCCAATGAGGCGAGATACGCTGTGTTTCTCCATGTATTCCGACATGTCTATGCGCACCATGGCTGCATCGTCATCGAAGAGGAATTCTGCCAAGGCTTTTGCGAGCTCTGTTTTACCGACACCGGTGGGACCCAAGAAGATGAACGAGCCCAGCGGGCGGTTTTCATCTTGCAGACCGGCTCTGGAGCGGCGCACGGCATCTGCCACGGATTTAACGGCTTGCTGTTGGCCGATGAGCCGTTCGCCGAGGCGTTCTTCCATGTGTAGGAGCTTTTCTCGTTCGCTTTCTGCCAGCCGCGCTGCGGGGATACCCGTCCAAGTGGAGACAACTTTTGCGATATCAGCTTCCGTAACTTCCTCTTTCAACAAGCCGTCACCATCTGCCTGAAGCTTAGAGAGGGCTTCTCTGGCTTGTTTGGCTGCTTGCTCTGCTGTCGGAATTTCGCCGTATAGGATTTCGGAAGCTCGGGCGAGGTCGCCGCGGCGCTGCGCTTGCTCTGCCTCTGTGCGGAGTGTGTCAATTTTTTGTTGAGCATTGCGCGCGTTGCTTACTACCTCTTTTTCGCTTTTCCATTGCGCAATCATGGCATTAACCTTTTCTTTGGTGTCTGCCAGTTCTTGCGTAATTTTTTCCAGCCGTTGTTTGGAATCGGTATCTTTTTCTTTGGATAACGCCTGCCGCTCCATTTCCAGCTGCATGGCGGTGCGGTTCAGCTCATCGATTTCGGCGGGCATGCTATCCAGCTCGATTTTGAGGCGTGCTGCGGCTTCATCCACCAGGTCTACGGCTTTGTCGGGCAGGAAACGGTCCGCAATGTAACGGTTGCTGAGCGTGGCGGCAGCAACTAAGGCACCGTCTGTTATATGTACGCCGTGGTGTACCTCGTAGCGCTCTTTGAGTCCGCGGAGGATGGCGATGGTGTCTTCTACAGACGGCTCTGCCACATATACGGGTTGGAAACGGCGTTCCAGCGCAGCGTCTTTCTCTATGTACTTACGGTATTCATCGAGGGTAGTGGCTCCGATGGTGCGCAGCTCGCCGCGCGCCAGTGCGGGTTTGAGGAGGTTAGCTGCATCCATGCTGCTATCTCCCCCTGCGCCGGCACCCACCAGCGTGTGAAGCTCGTCAATAAAAAGAATAATGCCGCCGTTGGAGGCTGTTACTTCTTTGATGAAGGCTTTGAGGCGCTCCTCGAACT
>SUVM01000093.1 GCA_015062015.1 Akkermansiaceae bacterium
CCGCCCCGCTGTTGGGCATGCTCATGCTGGGCAACTTCCTGCGCGAGTGTAAGGTGACAGAGCGCTTGGTAACTTGCGCCCAAAACGAGCTCATGAACATCGTGACCATCCTCTTGGGTGTCTCCGTGGGTCTCACCATGCAGGGAGCACGCTTCCTGATGCCCGAGACACTGCTCATCATCGGCTTGGGTGTGGTGGCATTCGCCGTAGCTACCTGCTGTGGTTTGGTGTTCGCCCAAATCATGAACCTCATCCCCGGCTGGCGCAAGAACCCGATCAACCCGCTCATCGGCTCCGCCGGTGTGTCTGCCGTACCTATGGCCGCCCGCGTATCCCACAACGAAGGGCAAAAAGCAGACCGCAGCAACTTCCTGCTCATGCACGCCATGGGGCCCAACGTGGCCGGTGTTATCGGTACTGCCGTTATTGCAGGTTACTACATCTCTACGCTGTAAAAAACCCGCATAACACATGCTTCTCAAAAGCCGTAATCCCCCCCCGGGTTACGGCTTTTGCTTTGGGGAATCCCCCGTGCTCTCCCTCGGGGCTCACGCCCGCTCGGGTTATTCTGCCGCCCCCTCGGGGGCTTTTAATCTTGGCTCACGGCTCCGCCGCTCGCAAACCCAATACACGCGCACGCAAGCAAGCGGAATTGTTGAGCCCGGAGGGCGCAAGAATCATAGCCGGAGGTATAGCCGCGCAGCGGCGAAACCTCCGGAACGCCAGAAATCATTGGGAACCCCGTTGAAAACGGCGGTGACAGCCTGCCTCGGCGTAGGAAGATAACACGAAGAAGGGTCAACGCCAGGAACAATAATCGTACAATTTTTCGTTATATGCCATTGGCCGGAGGGAGTATAAATTCCGCATGTTACACCACCGGAATTCTGAGCACCCCCTCTCTGTCACCGCCGTTTTCAACGGGGTTCCGATTTTATTTCCATCATGCCCGGAGGTTCCGTTCGCCTACTATGTAGGCTCACTACACGCTCCGGCTATTCATCTTGTCGCCCATCCGGGCTTATATTCCGCTCGCTTACGCTCGCACGCCAGCGGCGCGCGCAGCGCCTGCTAGCCTATGCCCCATCTCAGAGCCCAGGGAACCTGCGGCGGTGGCTCGAGGCTCAAGGCTTACAAATCCGGCTAGGCTACGCCTCCCCTTCCGGAGATGCAACATCGGCGGCCTGCGGCTTTTCTTTCTTTTTCTTCTCTTTGCGAATATTGAATTGGTTGGCAGCGGCATCAAAGCCGTCGCGCAGGGCGGTGAGGGTAGCAGCGGTGGCTTTCAGCAAGGCCTCCTCCAACAACGGGCGTTCATCGGGCGCAAATTTACCCAGCACATGGCTTACCATTTGCTTTTGCCCCGGGGCGCTGATGCCCACACGCAAGCGCGGAAACTTCTCCGTCCCCAAATGAGCAATCAGAGACTTCATGCCGTTATGCCCGCCGGCAGAGCCACCGGCACGCAAACGCATGCTGCCCACAGGAAAGGAGATATCATCATACACCACAAACACCTGCTCGGGCTCAAACTTAAAATAACGCATCAGCGGGCCCACGCTCTCCCCGGAGGCATTCATGTAGGTTTGCGGCTTCACCAACAACACACCGGGACCGGCAGCTACTTCGGCTTTGTAGGCTTTCTCGGGTTTCCACGCGGTGCCAAAGTGCGCAGCAAGCCTATCCAACACCATAAACCCCACGTTGTGACGCGTAGCGGCGTAGTCTCTGCCGGGGTTTCCCAGCCCTACAATGATGCGGATAGGCTTCATTTTATCTCTGCGCAGGCTCTGTGCCTTAAAGCCCCAGCTGAGCCAGGGTAATATTACGGTTTACGGCATTGAGGTATGCGCGTGCAGATGCCTCGATAACGTCCGTTGCAGCACCCTTGCCGGAGATAGGCTTGGCACTGCAATCATCACAATCGCCAAAGTGCACCTTCACGCTCACCTCGCCCAAAGCATCCTGCCCAATAGAGGTAGCACGCACGTTGTAGTCCACCAACTCGCCATGGCTCTCGGTAATGCGATCTATCGCCTTAAAGCAGGCATTCACCGGGCCATTACCAATGGCACAGTCGGTGTACTCCTCGTCGTCTTTCATCAGCGTTACCGTGGCCGTAGGCAAGGCAGAGGAGCCGGCAATAAACTGAAGGCTCTTGAGCTGCCACACACCATTGGTGGTGCTCAGCGAATCGTCCACAATGGACGACAAATCGTCATCGTACACAAACTTTTTGCTGTCGCCCACCTTTTTGAAACGCTCAAACACATGCGTCAACTCATCGTTGGAAAGCGTGTGCCCCAATTTCTCCAAACGGGCTTTTACCGCTGCGCGGCCGGAGTGCTTGGTGAGCGGAAGCTCTGTCTCGCCCCAGCCTACCTCCACAGGGTCAATAATTTCGTACGTTTCTCGCTTAGCTAAAATACCATGCTGATGAATCCCCGAGCTATGGGCAAAGGCGTTCTCCCCAACAATGGCTTTAGAGCGCTGCACCACCATACCGCTCATGCGGGATACCACGCGGCTGGTCTTCACAATCTCGCGGGTATTAAGGTTATGCGGCTTTTCTCCGGCAGCAAAGCCAAAGGCCTCCGGGCGGGTGGAAAGCGCCATGGCGCACTCCTCGATAGCGGTGTTACCGGCGCGCTCGCCGATGCCGTTGATGGTACCCTCCACCTGCCGTGCCCCCGCCTGCACCGCCGCCAGAGAGTTGGCAACAGCCATGCCGATGTCGTTATGGCAATGTACGGATATCACCGCATCATCTATATTCTTTACATGGTCCTTCAGGTACTTAATGATGGTGTAGTACTCTGTGGGGGTGGTAAAACCTACCGTGTCGGGTATGTTAACCGTGGTAGCCCCGGCGGCTATCACCGCCTCTACCACCTGCGCCAAGTAATCGTGCTCGGTGCGGCTGGCATCCTCGGCAGAAAACTCTACATCCTGCACCAAGCTCTTGGCCAGTTTCACGCCCTCTACGGCCATCTGCAAAATCTCTTCCTTGCTCTTTTTGAGCTTAAACTCGCGGTGCAAGGGGCTGGTAGCCAAAAAGACGTGGATGCGCCCGCGCTCCCCTGCCGGGGCTACGGCAGCGGCGGCTTTGCGTATGTCGTTCTCCACGCAGCGCGCTAAACCCGCTATGCGGCATGTCTTTACCGTTTTGGCTATCATGTACACAGCCTCAAAATCCCCCTCGGATATACAGGGAAAGCCTGCCTCTATAACATCCACTCCTAGCTTCTCGAGCTGCCGTGCTACCTCCAGCTTCTGGCGGAGATTCATGGAAGCTCCGGGGCATTGCTCACCATCGCGCAGCGTGGTGTCGAAGAATTTCACTTTATCGCTCATTGCTAATTATTGTGGTTGTTAAGGTTCTTCTATTCTACACCAACTTACACGGAATTGCAAGCTTTTGCCTCTCGCATGACACGACAGACACACGCACCACATCCACCCCCCCACACAAAAAAAGGGAGGCATTACCCTTTCGCGGTAACCCCCCCGTGTCAAATTGCTTTCGCTTATACCATTACTTGTCATATAAGGGCGTATTCTGGGTAACACGAAGCAAATCCAACATGAAGGTCAAAGTTACCGGAAGCCGTCTCAATGATAGTAGAAATGAGGCTCGAAAGGATAAGAAAGCCCATTATCCAATTATTCTGAGTGATGATGAGGTGGAGTTAACAGGAAAAGTTAGTTACTCCCGTTATCCTAAGCGTTTCAGGCACGTTGTAGCTAAGGTGCTGGATAGTAATGGCGTAGAAATAACTGTGAGTTTCCTGAGCAATAATATGGATTGGGCAGTCTCCAGTATCTGCGATTTGTATCGCTGCCGTTGGGGAATTGAGACATTTTTTAAGGAAATTAAGCAAACATTGCAAATCCGGACCTTCGTTGGTTTTAGCCGTAACGCCATAGAATGGCAGATATGGAGCGCGTTGCTCACCTATTTGCTGATGCGAATCATGGCCTTTCTGAGCAATTGGAAGCGAGATTTCAGACACTTCTTCACCTTGATGAAAGGGGCACTCTGGGTGAAACGTTCAGTAAATCTTATTGTTAGCAGGTATGGGACAGCAGAAGATACTCCACCACTGGAAGAAGCCCAGTTAACACCTGATTTACCGGGTATTAACTGGGCTATGCTTATTTGATATGGGACAGCCTCCCCCTCCCCCCCCCACACTACTACCGAGCTTGCACCGCAAGCTCAATCTCGCTGGTTGCCGCAAGGCGACCAATCTCGCTTTTGGCGGCACACCAAAAATCTCACTGCGCGCGGAGTGTGCAATCTCGTTTACTCAAATAGCAAAATTGCCGACCTCCCCTCTCAGGAAACAGCGGCTTGTTATTTAAGGATGCAGAGTCCGTGCAGAGTTCGGGCACAAAAGGCCTTTTGGGGAGGGGTAACGTAGCCCCTACAGCGAACGAATACACATGTTTTTCATTCGGTGTAGCAACTTCCTGCCCTTTGTATACAATATGTTTATAAATATTTCAATTTTGACATATGGGATAGCTCGCTATATTTGCTCCATTATGTTGGGCAGTTTCCAAATAGACGTTTCTGTCAGCGTTTCCAATTCCGGTATTCCGCAGTACAGAAGCGCAGGGCGGAGATTTTCTCGAAAAAGGCGGCAAAGTTCTCCCCGGAATGTATCGGCGGATACTTTTTCCATGAGCGGTTGCGAAATCAGCTGCCATATTTTCCCCAGCGAATCATAGACGGCGCTCCAACGAGGTAAGCGAACGGCGGAGCCGCCTGCAAGCGAACGGCATACACCCCCATCGCTCAGTGTATAAATCGAGCTTTTACCTTCTTTTTTTTGAACCTTACATACCAGATTTCCCAGCACCAGCTCATCCAACACCGCCTTCACTGCACTTCGGCCAAAGCCGCTACGCTCCGAGAGCTGCTGTATATTACAGGGCGACTCCAGAAGTAGCAGCACAACTTCCGCTCGCGCTGTAACGCCCATCATGCTTCGGATTCTCAATAGCAAAGTACTCGGCGTTAAGTCCGGCTTCTGCCGTATTTTGTTGCGGGGAGCAAACTGGCTTCTCAGAAAACCATATTGTAGCGCGGTCGCATCCTCGCCCCTGCTGAACAAGGCCGATGCATCCTCCGGCGAGCGAAACAAAGCTTCCCGCTCCTCCTCCGCCCACGCAGTATGCCTGCCCACTTCCGCTGCGCGTTTCCACCGGATATCTCCGGCTTCTACGCACAATGCTGCCAAATATGCCAAGGAGCGCAAGTCTTTGTACGCAGCAGATTCTGCCAGAGCCTTCAGACGCACGGGATTCAACAAGCGGCTGTATTTCATCATCCAGCAGGCCATCTGGTCATACAAGCGCGGTTCGTAGCGGCAGAAAGCGGCAGAAAACAGCATAAGTGCCTCCGGGTCGAGCACTCGCCGCGCATGCTGCCCCTCCGCATATCCCGCTACACCCAAAGCGCACCATTGCTGCCAGAGCAAGCGGAGCACAGCCTCACAAAAATCTCTCTTATAATTGTTTACTGACATCGGACCATCCGGATTGGTTAAGCATTTCTTTGATAATGAAGCGGAATCCTTCGGATACGTCTTGCTCCATACACCATCGCGCCGCGCGAAGTATCTCTTCATCTGTAGGGCAGAGCGCTCTCAGGTCGGAGATGTGGTAGCCGCCTCTATCCGCCGAGGCAAAGGTCTTAAAATAAATCTGATCCTCGCGGCTGATGTAGTGTACCGCCAATTTCTCGCCTATGCAGATGCGCTGCAAACGCTCCGTGAACCCCGGCGGAAGCCCCATGGTGAACTGAGAGGCCGGGCCATTGTTCAACCAATCTTCCGGCAGTAGCAGTATATCTGCCACTCTCTCCGCTGCGCGAACAAGGTACGGCGGCAGTGGCTCGGCAGAGACCGGTACCCCACCGCGCATCAGCGCTACTATGTCGATATCCCGAGTCGTGCGATTCACCAAACGCATGGCAAGCAAGGCCGAGCCTCCGCATACAATCAACTCGGTTTGAGGCGCCTCCGACAATACCAGCTGCTCATGCAGCAGGTGCAGCGCATAGTCCAGCTTTTCTTTGTCAAAAATCTTCATGTCGTTATTTCCGTTACTTTATAGCGGTTTTAGCAATACTTGTCAAGCGCTAATCCGAAAAACGTCCAAAATCGTACAAACAAAGCCGCTGCTCCTCTCTCAGGAAACAGCGGCTTGTTATTTAAGGATTAGCCCTTTTCTTTAGCGACGGCGGCGGCGTGCAGCCAGCCCTGCCAGAGCCAGCAGGCTCAGCGTGGCCGTGGTGGGCTCGGGGATGGAATTAATAGAAACACTCATACTGCTGAGAGTAGGCGTTGGATTAATGCCGATAGCGGACAAATCAAACTCCGTGCCTTTAAAAACAAATTTATCTGTGATAGTAGAACCGTTATACGAAAGTGTAAGAATAGAATCGGTGCCATCACTTTCCAGCGTTACGCTGACGCCGGCGGGATTGCCAAGAGAACGTGTACTACTGTCGGTATTGTCAGCATTTCGAGTCCAAGTATAAATAAACGAATCTTCTTTGCTGGTATACGTATATTCTGTGCCTGCAGTATTCTTGCTGAATGTATATGTAGACGTGTCAGTAGTTACACCGTCTTGCCCTGCACCCAGCCCCCAGTATTGATGGGCCTGACTTAGCAAGTAGTAAGAATCTGCCAGTTTCAGTGTATATTTGCCATTACCACCAGTGTATGGAATATCACCCGTCATTGTAAACGACAAGGTGTAGGAGAAGTTCCCTTCCACAGTGTATCCGGATTCAGCCAACTCTGTAGTCAGCAGGTCCTGCAAATCAGCGGCTGTGGTATCTGCGCCCATAGCAACGCCTGTCAGAGCCATCAGAGCAATGATTGTCTTTTTCATTGTGTGTGTAAGTTAGTTTGTGTGTTAGTGTTAATGCACTCCCGCAGCTCACAGCTTCCTCGCGCGGTGGAATGGTCTGTGGTGCGTGTGCATGTGCATGTTATCTCTTTTCAAAGGAGATGGCGCGATTTTACCATTATATTTCCACAGTTTTTCAACAATATTTTTGAAAATTCTGAAAAACATATGCGCATTTGTCGTTAATAAATTTCTTTCTTGCAATTTTGTCATATTCGGTTATGCTTTTTATATTCTCGGTTTGGCATAGAAACCATAGCAAAACTCCCGAGGATGGGCGTGCGCTCAGTTTGTGGCGTGACAAACCACAGACTTTATTAACCTAAGCATTGACATCAACTCATGAATTCCCTTTTGATGTGCCTTATGCTTGCCTATTATAGTACAGCTACGGTTCGGTATCTGATAGGCATTTATAAAGACCTAAAACGTAATAGGTAAACGCACCGCTCCTGTTCGGTTTTTTCGGGCAGGGGCGGTTTTTTTATTGACTTTTCTCCATAATATTGTATTATTTCCCTGTCAGGAAACTGACAAGGGAATTCAGCGCAGCCGTTTTCGCCGTCAACGAAAATCCTGCAACAATTTCGCCCCCGTTCGGTTCGTCGCCGTTCGGGGGCTCTCTTTTTCTGCGTCCGCAAGGTATTCTTTATTACGCATCAACGTACAAACAAAAAAGCCGTTACCCTGCGGCAACGGCCTTTGAATATCTTTTAATTTCCGTAGTTATTACTTGCGGCGGCGCTTGCCACGCCTCAGCTTTAGCGACGGCGGCGACGTGCAGCCAACCCCGCCAATGCCAACAAGCTCAGTGTGGCCGTTGTGGGCTCGGGGATGGTTTTGGTGGTAAGGTAAGTCACAAACGATGTTTTACCGGCAAGAGTAGACATGTCTGTTACATCTACCAATTTGTAGCTTGTAGCACCATCTGAATAGAATGTGGCTGTCGTAGCAGCCGCAGCTGTACTGCTGGCAACAGATTTAAGCGTATAATCGGTAGTTCCGGTGGACATGCTTATGGATTTGCCAGTTCCCACATTGAACAGATAGGCCGTATTGCTTTTAGCATCATATGCAAAGCGAAGCGTAAGTGGGTTTGTCGCGCTTAAATTATTGACGTTTGTTATTGAGAGTAAACCATCTGATTGGGAACCATTATTACCGTTAACAGCAATACGCATACCCGTTGTGGTGGACGTACGTATGCCAAGCCCATCTCTATCGTTTGCGCCGACAAATCCGGCCGTTGTGGGGGCGGTACACATAAATGTACCCGGATCTTGTAAGTCGCTAATTTGGAATTCAATCATCCAAGAGTCCAGAGTCGTTGCTCCGGTTCCAAAAAGGATATTGCTGGCATTTTGACCATCGGACCAAGTAAGCGCAGCTTCTCCATTGCTAGCGAACGTTGCTTCA
The DNA here is from genome assembly GCA_015062015.1 of Akkermansiaceae bacterium. Lineage (GTDB taxonomy): Bacteria > Verrucomicrobiota > Verrucomicrobiia > Verrucomicrobiales > Akkermansiaceae > Akkermansia. The sequence goes on from SUVM01000093.1 coordinate 8,344, forward strand.
TATGTAGTGGGTACTGCAGCTGCTGCAACCCCGGCCATCGCCATAAGAGCTATAAGCGTCTTTTTCATTGTGTGTATAAGTTAGTTTGTGTGTTAGTGTTACTTGCACTCCCGCAGCTCACAGCTTCCTCGCGCGATGGAATGGTCTGTGGTGCGTGTGCAAGGACATGTTATCTCTTTTCAAAGGAGATGACGCAAAAAACTATACTTATTATAGAATAAAATTTCTGGTTTTATTTACAAATTCTAAGATAAGATTTTGCTGTTTATCTTTATAGTTTTTTCTTTCTGATACAATAGTAGTTTTGGGGGTGTTTTCTTTATTTTTTGACATAATCTATATTAAAATCGTGCTGCATTTCATAAAAAACATATAGATTGAAAAAATAATATACATTTTTAATAAAAAAATG
>SUVM01000094.1 GCA_015062015.1 Akkermansiaceae bacterium
GGGGTTGCGCTCGCCGTTGGCTCGCTTTACCCCGGGCTACCGGCTATCGTCCCTCACGGGACTTTAATTTTTGGCTCGCGTTGCTCGCGGATTCTTACATATTTTTAGAGGCAATATCGCTGCGGCGTTGGGAGCCGAATTCCCAAGCCCCCGTGAGGGGGCGAAAATTTCACCATTCGGCTCGGGGCGAATTTTTCACCATGCGAAGCATTTTTCACCACAACTCGGCGGAGTTGTTTTTCATGGTAGCGCAAAATGTGAAAAACGGGGCTTACAGGACTTTAATTTTTGGCTCGCGTTGCTCGCGGATTCTTACATATTTTTATAGGCAATATCGCTGCGGCGTTGCGAGCCGTCGAAATCTACCTTAGCGGCTTCGGCGTGGGCGAGGGTACGGGCGGCATCGAGGGTGGGGGCTTGGGCGACAATGGCCAGCACGCGGCCACCGTTGGTAACCCAGCCGGCATCGGTCTTTTTGGTTCCGCAATGGAAGACGCGTGCGCCGCAGGCATCCAACCCGCGGATGAGGTCCCCGCTGTGGGAGGATGCAGGGTAGCCGGCACTGGCCAAGATGCAGCAAACGCTCCAGCCGTCGTCAAAGCTGATGAGCTCCGGGGTGAAGACACCCTTGGCCCCGTTGAGGCAGAACCCGGCCAAGTCTCCACGCAGCAGGGGCATCACCGCCTCGCACTCCGGATCCCCGAAACGGCAGTTGTACTCTATCACCTTGGGACCTTGTGGGGTGAGCATCAGCCCGAAGTAGAGGAAACCGCGGTAGGGCAGGCCGTCTTGTTGCAGACCGGCAACGGTGGGGGCTACTATGGTGTCTTCTATGGTTTTGAGCAACGCGGCATCTGCCAGTTGGCGAGAGGCAACAGCCCCCATGCCTCCGGTGTTGGGTCCTTCGTCTCCGTCTTGCAGGCGTTTGTAGTCTCTGGCCGGGCAAAGAATGAGGTACTTGTCGTCGCAAATGGCACCGAAGATGGAGATTTCCGGGCCGGTAAGGAACTCTTCCACCAGCAGTCTTCCCTCGCCAAAGCGTTTCTCCAGGAACACCTCGCGCAAGAAGTCTTCTGCCGCTGCGGCATCTGCACAAACAGCCACGCCTTTGCCGGCTGCCAGCCCGTCAAATTTGAGCACGGTGGGGTATTGCCCGCCAATGGCAGCAAGTGCGGCATCGTAATCGGCAACGGCGGTTGCTTTGCCGGTGGGGATGTTGTGGCGCACCAGAAAATCTTTGGCAAACTCTTTGCTGGCCTCCAGCTGGGCACTTTGCTTGGTGGGGCCCCAGCAGGGTATCCCCGCTGCGTGGCAGCAATTGGCCAAGCCTTCGCCCTTAACCAAGTAGCTTTCTTCGCCGGCTACGCACAGGTCTATGCCCAGTGCCTTCATTTGCTCAATCAGGCTGCCGAGGCCGTCCGCTTGAATGGGGGTGGCCGTTTGCAAAATGGCATCGCTGCCGGGGAATGTGTAAATCTCCGGTTTGCAGGGGCTTGCTGCCAGAGTTTCTACCAACGCTTGTTCGCGTCCGCCTTTTCCGATTACTGCAATTTTCATGTTACGCAAAGTGTAACATATTGCGGCCGATTTGGCAAGTTGGAATTGGCATTACCACCCGGTGAAAGATGATTTCCGCTTCCATATATCCAAAATTAAAAATCCAAAATCCAAAATCAAAAATCCCAATTCCCTCCTCACACGCCGCCGGGTATGGCAGAGTTGCCGGAGAGGCGTTTGCGGTTTTCTTGGCGTTCTCGGGTAACTTGTTCTTCTGTGGCACCAAGGGTACGCAGGGTGTAAGAAGCCATGGCGAGGGCAACTTCTTCTTCTCCGCTGAAGACGGTTTCCGCGCCTTGGCGGCGGAGGTGTTGGGCGGTGCGGATGTAGGTGGTGTGGGCCATGACGACAATGGAGGGGTTGACCTCGCGGGCGCTTTCGGCGATGTCGTGAGAGGGGGCAGCAGCAGTGGTAATGATGATGGCTTTGGCTTTTTCCGCACCGGCCATACGCAGGATGCTGCGGCGGCGAGCATCGCCGAGCAGAGCCGGGATGCGCAGGACCTCCAGCCGCTTGACGGTTTCGATATTCATTTCCAGCACAATGACTTCCAAATCGTATTTGCGGAGGATGTCTGTCATGATTTCGCCGCAGGGGCCGTAACCTACGACGATGATGCGGTGTTTATCGTCGGTGGGTGGGGGTACTTCTCCGTTGATTCGGGGTTGACGGCCGATTTCTTTTTTCTCCAAATGGTTGGCCAGTTTGGGGATAAAGCGGTAGAGAGCGGCATTGAGGGTGATGGTGATGATGGCCACACCGGTGATGACGTTGGCGGCGTACTCCGGCAGCATGTGGTATTGCGTGGCGATGAGCGTGGCCAGAATGAACGAAAACTCACCGATTTGGGAGAGGGAACCGGCGGTTTTGATGGCCATGCGCAGAGGCTTGCCCAGCACGCTGATTACCACAAAAGCGGCTATCGGCTTAATGAGGAAAGCCACAACGCAGGTGCATAGCGTGAGTTGCCAGTGCTCTAACATGCCGCCGATGTCGAACCCCATGCCGACGGAGACGAAAAAGAGCACGGCAAACGCATCTCTCATGGGCAAGGCATCGCTGGCCGCGCGGCTGGCAAATTTGCTTTGCCCCACCACCATGCCAGACAAAAAGGCCCCGAACTCCATGCTGGCATCGAACCCCTTGGCTGCCAATACAGCAAAACCCAAGGCAAAAACCAGCACTGCCAAGGTAAACAGCTCGCCCGATGCGCTTTTGGAAACGTAGGTGAGCACTTTCTTCATCACCTTGCGCCCCACAAAAGCAATGCATACCACCAGCAGTGTCAGTTTAACGGCCGCATTGCCGATGGCCGGCAGCAGCTCTTGCCCGCTGAAGAAGACGGGGAGCAGCACCAGCATCAAAATGGTGAAAATATCCTCCACCACCAGCCAGCCCAATGCCGTGTGCCCTGTGGGGGTTTGCAGCAGGCGGTTATCGCTCAGAACACGGGTTAATACCACCGTGCTGGACACGCATATGCACAGGCCGAACATGAGGCTGCCCGCCCAGTCTTGCCCGCCTACGCAATGAAATACCAGCGCGCCCATGCAGGTGGAGCACGCCATGCACACCACTGCCCCGGGCACGGCCACTTTTTGTACGGCCAGCAAATCCTTGAGGTGGAATTGCAGCCCTACGCCGAACAGCAGCAGAATAACCCCCAAGTGCGAGAACCCCTCCACAATGTGGCTGTCCACCGGTTCCCCCCACCATGGTTGCGCCGCCAGCATGCCGGCTACTAAGTAACCTACTAAGGGAGAAAGCTTGAGTTTGTGTGCCAGTATGCCCAGCAGCAAGGCCGTGGTGAGACCGATGACAAGTGCGTGTTCCATGTTCGTTTGCTACCTTTCATCTTAGCATGTAGGCGGTAGGCAGGCAAGGAAAAACTTGTGCAAATCCGTGATTTTTGCTGCGCGCTGTTCTTGCTAAATCCATAGTTGTGTTTTTGTTCTCATTTATGATGCCTGCATGCCTTGCTTCTGTTAAGCATAAAACCATGCAAAATGATAAGTCGTCTTGCAAAATTGCATGGTTTTTACACCGGTGCCGGGGCTGCCGGCGGGCGGTATGGGCAGCGGAAATCCAAAATTCAAAATCCAAAATTCAAAATCCGATTGACAATAGGGGGGAATTGCGCTAGATTATAGAGCAAGAGCAGAGACTTACATACCACCACCATACCATACTCTCGGAAACCGTTATGTCTACGACCGGAAATTTATACTCATACGTCGATATGTTCCCTAACATGCGCGTGATGTGCGTAGGGGATATGATGCTGGATATCTTTGTGTACGGCAAAACGAACCGCCTGTCGCCGGAGGCCCCCGTGCCGGTATTGTTAGAGCAGCGCCGCCGCCGTATGCTGGGCGGTGCGGGCAACGTGGTGGCCAACTTGCGCAGCTTGGGGTGCCGCACGCATTTTGTGGGCGTGGTGGGCAAAGATGCCGAGGGCGCGGATTTGATTCAGTTTATGGATGAGTTGGGAGCAGAGCGAGAATTGTTGGTACCCCTGGACGGTTACCATACCTCTGTGAAGACCCGCTATGTATCCGGCCGCCAGCATATGCTGCGTGTGGACCGCGAGGAGCCGTTGCGCGTGCCGGACGAGGTGTTGGCGGGCATCTTGCGCGGGGTGGAGACCCGCTTGCAGGAGACGGATATGGTGCTGCTCTCCGACTACGGTAAAGGCTTGTTTGACGAGCGTTTGACCCCCGCCATCATCGAGCTGGCACGCCGTGCCGATGTGCCCGTGATTGTGGACCCCAAAACCACGGATTACACCATCTACCGTGGTGCTACGCTCGTAAAACCCAACCGCAAAGAGTTTGAAGGGGTAACCGGCATGAGCTTTGACCCCGCAGAGCCCGGCTTTGCAGATGCCGCCGTGGCTGCCGGCCGCGAGGTGTGCCGCAAGTTCGGCGTGCAGAATCTATTGGTAACCCTCAGCGAGTATGGTATGATTTACATACCCGGCAACGAGAATGAGGCGTATAAGTGGATTCCTACCGAAGCGAAGGAGGTGTACGATGTCTCCGGCGCGGGCGATACATCTTTGGCGGTGTTGGGTGTGGCCATGGCCACAGGCGTATCCATGCGCCAAGCCATGAAGATTGCCAACGCCGCCTCGGGCATTGTTGTGGCCAAGTTCGGTACCGCTTGCGTTACCTGCGATGAGTTGCGCAATAAGCTGGAGCATAAGGACCAAGCGCGTGTGCTGACGGTGGATGCCGCCGCGCGCCTGGCAGACGAGCTGCGCGCACAAGGCATGGTGATTGGCTTTACCAACGGGTGTTTCGATATTCTGCACCCCGGGCACCTCAGCTCCTTCGAGCGTGCGCATGACTTGTGCGATGTGCTCTTTGTGGGCCTTAACAGCGATGCGTCCGTTCGCCGCCTCAAGGGCCCCACCCGCCCGGTCAACAACCAAGCCGCTCGCTCTGCCATGGTAACAGCCCTTAAACCGGTGGATTATGTGATTATTTTTGAGGACGACACCGCCCTGCCGCTCATCGAGCGTCTGCGCCCGGATGTGATTGCCAAAGAGGGCTACCCCATAGACAAATGGCCGGAAGGGCAGCTGGTAGAATCTTATGGCGGTAAAGCCGTGGAGCTGCCGCGTGTGGACGGTTTCTCCACCACCTCTATTGTAGAAAAAATGAAAAGCTGATACCGGATACTATGGACGATAAACAGAAATATCAGAAAAACTACGAATGGGTGTGCGCCCAGTGCGTGAAGATGTCTGAGGACGTGCTCTACTTGGGAACCCGCGTCGAGACGATTTTGCAAATAGTAGATGCTTGTGTAACAGCCCTTAAAGCCGGTAAAAAAGTGATGTTTTGCGGCAATGGTGGCTCTGCGGCAGACTCCCAGCACTTGGCTGCCGAGCTGGTGGGGCGTTACAAGATGGAGCGCCGCGCCCTCAACTCTATTGCTCTCACCGTCGATACCTCTGTACTGACGGCCATCGGCAACGACTACGGGTACGACGACGTGTTCCGCCGCCAAGTGGAGGGCCTGGGGCAGGCCGGCGACGTGCTCATCGGCCTCTCTACCAGCGGCAACAGCCGCAACGTGTTGCTGGCGTTTGAGCAAGCCAAAGCCATGGGCATTACCACCGTAGCCTTCACCGGCCTTAAGGGCGGTAAAATGAAAGAAGTGGCAGATATTTGCCTGGATGTAACCGCAGAGGTCACCAACCACATTCAGGAGCTGCACATTATGAGCGGCCACTTCATCTGCGAATTGGTGGAAAAAGCCATGTATGAGTAAACGCCGCGCACTGTTTCTGGACCGCGATGGTACCATCAACATCGATAAACACTACGTTTATCGCACGCAGGATTTTGAGTGGGTACCCGGTATTGTAGAGCTATGCCGCGCCGCGCAGTCCGCCGGGTATGATATTGTGGTGGTTACCAACCAGTCCGGCATAGAGCGTGGGTATTTTACCGAGGCAGACTACGCCGCCTTCACCCGCTACATGTGCGCGCAGTTTGCAGCGCAGGGGGTACAGCTGCTCGATGTGCTGCATTGCCCCTACCTACAGCACCCCAACCGCAAACCCGCCCCCGGCCTCTTTTTGCTGGCAGCAGAGCGTTGGGGGATAGACATGGCCGCCTCTGCCTCTTTGGGCGATAAACCGCGAGACGTGCAAGCCGGCATTGCCGCCGGGGTAGGGCGCAACTACCTGTTAGCCCCTGCCGGCACCCCGTGCGAGTCGGCAGATGCCGTGGTAGACTCCCCGCAGAACCTCATCCCTTTATTATAACTCCTTAACCCTATTGCGGATATGCAGAAGATACTCGTCATCAAACTCGGCGCCTTGGGCGATTTTGTGCTCGAGACCGGCGGCATGATGGAAGTGCGCCGCCGCTTCCCCGATGCCCACCTCACCCTCATGACCAACAAGGCCTTTTTGCCCATTGCCAAACAAGCCGGCATCTTCTCCGACTACATTATAGACAACCGCGTCTCGTGGTTCAACCTTAAACAACAGGCCCGCCTGCTCAAAGAAGTAACCGGCGGCGGCTTTGAGTACATCTTTGACTTCCAGTGCGTAAGCCGTACAGAGAAAAAATACTTCCCCATCTTCCGCTGGTTGATGCCGCACTCCTTCACTTGGGTGAGCGCCCGCAAAGGCTTTGCCTGGCGCGTGCAGAAAAAAGGCCGCTACCGCCTCGGCACGCTCACCAAAGAGGATTACCCCTTCACCCTCCCCGTCACGGACCTCTCCTTCCTCCATGGCGAAAACAAGCACTTCCACGAGCTGCCGGAGCGCTTCGTGGTGCTCATCCCCGGTTGCTCCCCCAACCACCCGCACAAGCGTTGGCCCATCCCCAACTATTGCGACATTGTGCAGCGCTTGGCGCAGCGCGGCATCCACTCCGTTGTGATTGGCACCAAAGCCGAAGAAGCGGAGATTGCCGCCATCACCGCCTCCTCCCCCATGGCTGTTAGCATGCTCAACAAAACCTCCCTGTTGGACATACCGGACCTCGCACGCCGCGCCCTCGCCACCGTGGGTAACGATACCGGCCCCTCTCACATGGCCTCCCTCTCCGGTGCCCCCGCCATCGCCGTGTATGACAAACGCACCGCTGTGGGCGTTCTGCGTGGTCCCCGCTCCGTCAACCTCGTCTCCCCCTCCACCATAGACCTCATCACCCCCGATATGGTTTGGGAAAAACTGGAGGCGTTCCTCCAGTAGAGCAAGCAGGCAAAGATTGCAGATTTTGTTTTCATTCAAAATCCAAAATCCAACATGAAACATCTCCTCATCACCGGTGGTGCCGGCTTTATCGGCTCCCATGTCGTCCGCCTTTTCGTGAACAAATACCCGGAGTACCGCATCGTTAACCTGGATGCCCTTACCTATGCCGGCAACCTCGCTAACCTTAAAGATATAGAGGATAAGCCCAATTATACCTTCGTAAAGGCAGACATCTGCGACTACGAGCGCATGTGCGCCGTCATGCAAGAGTATGATATTGACGGCGTGATACATCTTGCCGCAGAAAGCCATGTGGACCGCTCCATTAAAGACCCCTTTACCTTTGCCCGCACCAATGTGATGGGCACGTTGAGCTTGTTGCAAGCCGCCCGCCAATACTGGGATGGCCGCTGGGAGGGCAAGCGCTTCTACCACATCTCTACAGACGAGGTGTACGGCGCGCTCCGGCTCGACCGCCCCGAGGGTGATGCCCCTTACGGCAGCGAATTCTTTTTGGAAACCACGCCCTATAACCCACACAGCCCGTATAGTGCCTCCAAAGCCTCCAGCGACCACTTTGTGCGCGCTTATCACGACACTTACGGCATGCCTACTTTAGTTACCAACTGCTCCAACAACTACGGTCCCTACCAGTTCCCCGAAAAGTTAATCCCCCTCTTCATCAACAACATACGCCATGGTAAACCCCTCCCCGTTTATGGCAAGGGAGAAAACGTGAGAGATTGGCTCTATGTGGTGGATCACGCCCGCGCCATCGACGTCATTTTCCACAACGGTAACATAGGAGACACCTACAACATCGGCGGCTTTAACGAGTGGAAGAATATAGACATTGTTAAGGTGCTGATTCGTACCGTAGACCGTCTCTTGGGCAACCCCGAGGGCACGAGCGACCACCTCATCACCTACGTTACAGACCGCGCCGGGCACGACCTCCGTTACGCTATCGACTCCACCAAACTCAAAAACGAACTCGGGTGGGAGCCCTCCCTCCAGTTCGAAGAAGGGATTGAACTCACTGTACGCTGGTACCTCGAAAACCAGGAGTGGATGGATAACATCACCTCCGGTGCTTACGAAAAATACTACGCCGATATGTACCGGGGCAGAGTTTGAATGTCGAATTTTTGATTTAGCCCTGTCGGGCTCATTAATTCGGCGAACCTACGGTTCACAGGTGGGCTACGGAAACCTGCGAGCGTATGCGAGCCGAATTCCCGAGCCCCCGAATGGGGGCGAAATAATTTAGGCAGGGGCTAAGCGAACAACGTGAGCGCAGCCCCTGCTAGGAGCAAAAAAATATACGAGCCCCGACGCGGCACGCGGAGTGGGCGGCAGATGAGCCGAAGGGCGTAAGCCCTGAAGCCACCGCGTTATCTCCCTCTGGGCTAAACGCCCATCGGGGAAATCTGTCGCC
>SUVM01000095.1 GCA_015062015.1 Akkermansiaceae bacterium
GATGGCATCCTTGCGATCCGTGGGGGTGATGAGGTACTCTTTGGAGAGGAAGATGGCCTGCTCGGGGCATACCTCTTGGCACATACCGCAGTAGATGCAGCGCAACATGTCGATTTCGAACTCGGCCGGGGCTTTCTCCTGCTTTTGGCAAGAGGCATCGGGGCTGACGGCTCCGGGGGTAATTTTGATGGCGCGTGCCGGGCAAATGAACTCGCAGAGCTGGCAGGAGACGCAACGCTCTCGGCCGTCTTCGCCTCGTACCAAGGTGGGGGCTCCACGGTAGTAGTCGGGCAGGTGGTCGTCCCAACGCTGCTCGGGGAAGGGCATACAGGCACCAACGCCTTTACCGTTGAAGTCTTTTTTACTGCGGCTCTTGCCCAAGAGGGAGAGCGCCAGGTGTTTGAAGGTGAGCGCAAGCCCCTTTACCAGCTCCACAACGTAGATTTTGTCGAGCAGGGAGAATTTGGGGCGCTTAACGGGGATGAATGACATAGCTTAAAATTCCTTGAAGGTGATTATTTGGCGAAGTAGTAGATGATGCCTGCGGTCAGGAAGATGTTGGCTACGGTGACTTCCAGGAAGACGAGCCAGCCCAGTTTCATCACCTGGTCCCAGCGGAAGCGCGGCAGCGTCCAGCGCACCCACACGAAGAAGAAGATGAAAGCTACCAATTTGATGAGGAACATGGCAAATTGGCAGATAACGGCAAACCAGTCGCACCAGGCGTGCAGGGCTGCATCTGCCCCGAACCCGATGGACCAACCACCCAAGAACAGGGTGACTACCAGTGCAGAGCCAATAACCATGGCTGCGTATTCGCCCATGAAGAAGGAGGCAAACTTCATCGAAGAGTATTCGGAGTGGTAGCCGCCTACAAGGTCCGTTTCGCACTCTGCCATATCGAAGGGCGTACGGTTGGCCTCTGCAAAGACGCAGGTGACGAATACGATGAAGCTGATGAGCATGGGTACCATCATAAACCAGCGCTCCCAGGTAAGACCTTCTCCCCACAGCGGCAGCAGCGTCCAGCCGTTGTCTGCCTGGTACTGCACGATGTTTTGCAGGTTAAGGGTGCCGAACATCATAAGCAGCGGAATGATGGAAAGCCCCATGGCCACCTCGTAAGAGATGAGCTGAGCCGTGGCGCGTAAGCCACCCAAGAAGGGGTATTTGGAGTTAGAGCTCCACCCGGCCAGGGTTAAGCCGTATACGGAGAGCCCGGAGATGGCAAAAATCCACAACGGGCCGATGCCCAGGTTGGCCACGCACATGTTAACGTCTCCCAGCGGGGTGCTGAACCCGGAGGCAAACGGTATAACCGCTGCCGCTACCAAGGGCGGACCCAGTACCAACATGGGGGCCAGGATGAAGTAGAATTTGCGCACATAGCTGGGGGTGAGCTCTTGCTTGAGGAAGAGTTTACCACCGTCTAAGCAGGGCTGCATGAGGCCGAAGGTGGGGATTTCGCGGTCCAACTTCAGCCAGCGGAATAATTTGGCAATGCGGCTGTCCTCGGGGATGCCGAAGAAGTGCAGCAGCTTTTTGCAGGGTTGTTTTTCCTTGCTGCCGAAGCGTTGGAAGAGGTGCAGCGGAATGCCGGCCCGGTTGGGGCCGGGGCGGTCCTGAATCCAGCCGGCAACTCGGCGCTCCATCCAGACGGAAAGTACCACAAAAGCCAGAATGACGGCGAATACCAGCACGAGCTTAAGAATGGTGACGATGAGGTAGAACCACATCGCGCAGCTCGATGCCTCGCAGGCGTTGGCCAGAATGGAAGCTATTACGTTATGTTCCATGGTGTTGATGTTCTGTGTTAAGTGTTACTTTTTGGCTTTTTCGCGTTCGATGAGGGGTATGCTTACACCGGTATCGATAATGTGTTTACCCTCGTTACCGATGTTGCCCCATGTAAGGCCTTTAAGCGGCTCGAACTCCTGGGCCATTTCTTCCAAGATAATCATCGGGCTGGGGCAGGCGATAACACGCGGGCAGTCGCAGCCGAGTTTCTCTGTCAGTTGGCGGATGATATCCCACTCCGGGCGAGCCTCGCCGATGGGTTCTATGGCTTTGTTCAGGCGCTGGATGCGGCCTGCAACGTTAATCATGGTGCCGTACTTCTCTGCAAAGGTAACGCCGGGCAGCACAACGTCCGCCTTTTTGGTGGTGGCGTTTTCGGTGTGGTGCATTACCAGCAGGTAATCAAGCGTATCCAAATCTTCCTCGGGTATGCCGGCTTCTGCCGTCACGTCTTCGCCCAAGGCAATCAGGAAGCGGATGCTGTGGTTCTTCACCCCACGGCGAATAGCGGCTAAACCGTTGCCGGTTTTGCCCAATATCATTTTAGCACCGGTGGAGTTGGGGTTGCGGTCTTCGCTCACCAGCATGCCGTCGTTTTCTCCCTTGCGGGGTACAATGTCTATCTTGGTTACACCTAATTGCCGAGCCAAGGCGCGCACCATGTAGAGCTCTTCGTTGGTCATGCGGGCAGAGCACACAATGGCTGTCTCTGTCGGGGCGCAAGAGTGCAGCTGCTCTACCACCATGTTAAGGGTGGCATCCCATGTGGCGGGGCGTTGCGGGGCCCCGGCATCGGTCTTCACCAACGGGGTGGTGAGGCGCTTATCGCTGTTGATGTATTTGTAGTTAAGGCGGTGGCTATCGGGCATCCAGCAGCTGTTTACCTCGTCATTTTGGCGGGGGGTGATGCGGTATACCTGTTGCTCGCGGGTCCAGATGTTGATGTTGGTGCCGGTGCCGCAATTAACGTCGATGGTGGGTGTGCTCTTAAGGAACCACACGCGCATCTTGAAGCGGAAGTCTTTGCTGGTCATGGCACCTACGGGGCAGAGGTCTACCACGTTCATGGAGTAGTTGCTGTCCAGCGTAGCCCCGGGGTAAAGGGCTATGGCGTTGTGTGCCCCGCGGCCTACCACGCCCAGTACCTCTTCGCCTACAATCTCTTTCATGAAGCGCACGCAGCGGCGGCAAAGCACGCAGCGCTCTTGGTCCAAATTAACGCGCGGGCCGATGGAAAGGTTTTTGCCTTTTTTGATTTTGGCTTCGGTGAAGCGGTGGGTGCCGCTGCCGTAGTCGTTGGTGTACTCCTGCAATTTGCATTCGCCGGCTTGGTCGCAAATCGGGCAATCCAGCGGGTGGTTGGTCAGCAGGAACTCCAGCACGCCTCGGCGGGCTTCCTCGCACAATTTGGCGTTGGTGCGAATGCCCATGTTCTCTGCTACGGTGTTAGCGCAGGCAATAACGGCACGCGGCATCCATTGGATGTCTTGGTAGCCGTCTTTGTTGTACATGGGGGTGGCGCCGGGGGCTAAACGCGGGGGCATGCCTTGCTCTACCAAGCACATGCGGCACGAGCCTACGACGGAAAGCTTGGGGTGGTAGCAGAAGCAGGGTACATGTACGCCTACGGAGTTGCAGGCATCCGCAATGCGTGTTCCCTTCGGGAAGCGGTACCATTTGCCATTAATCTGGACGTTCACTTTGCCTTCGGCTGCGGCTGCATCCTTCGGCAGTATGGTGGGTTTTGTGCTCATTCTTCAAATAGGTTCAGTCTTCGCGAATCAGGAACTTGCGCGCCTCTTTAGCTTCTTCGCTGTGAGCTTTGAGGGCGTTTATCGGTTTTGTCAGTGCCAGGAACTCATCCCGGAACTTGGTGGTAAATGCCTGTGTGGGCCAAGAGCAGGCCTCGCCGAAGGCGCATACGGTGCGCCCGCAGATGTTGTCTGCCACGGATTTTAACAAGTCGACATCTTCCGGGGAGCCTTTGCCCTCGCAAATGCGGGTGGAGAGCTTGAGCATCCAGGGGTTGCCCTCTCGGCACGGAGAGCACTGGCCGCAGGATTCCCAGGCAAAGAAGCGGTTAAGGTTGTTGAGGCACTTGGGCATGCTGCGCGTGTCATCCATCACTATCACACCGCCCGAGCCGCTCATGGAGCCGAACTTGGCAATGCTGTCCAAGTCCATCGGTACATCAAAAATGGTCATTTCGCGGATGGTGCCGTCCGGGTTACGGTCGGTAAGCACCTCGTCGCAGCGCATGACTTTGGCAGAGGCACCGCCCGGGATGATAGCTTTGAACTTGCGGCCGATGCGCGGACCGCCGCAAATGTCGTACAGCAGCTCGCCGTAGGTAATGGAGCCGGATATAATCTCGTACACGCCCGGGCGCTTCACGTCGCCGCTCACGCCGATAATGCGGGTGCCGGGGCTGCGTTGTGCACCCTCTGCGGCATAGGCCTCGCCGCCCATCATCATCACTTGGCGCACTTGGCACAGGGACTCCACGTTGTTTACAATGGTGGGGCAGCCGTATAAACCGATGGCTGCCGGGAAGAAGGGCGGTTTGATGCGGGGGTAGGGGCGCAGACCTTCAATAGAGTTAATCAGGCCGGTTTCCTCACCGCAGATGTAAGCCCCGGCACCTCTGTGCAGAATGAGCTTGAGGTCAAAGCCGCTCCCGCAGATGTTTTCGCCCAAAAAGCCCTTGGCTTCTGCCTCTTTAATGGCGTTGTTGACGATGCGGGCTGCTTCCGGGAACTCCTCTCGCATGTAGATTACGGCGTAGTGTGCCTGTACGGCGTAGCAGGCTATCACCAAACCCTCTATCAGCTGGTGCGGGTCCTGGTGTACGATGAAGCGATCCTTGAAGGTGCCGGGCTCGGACTCGTCGCAGTTGCAAACAAGATACACGGGTTTCGTGTTGCCCCGGGGAATAAAGGTCCACTTCACCCCCGTCGGGAAACCTGCACCGCCACGGCCGCGCAGCCCGCTCTTCTTCACTTCGTTAATCACGTCGGCCGGCTCCATTTTGAGCACCTTTTTAAGGGTCTTGTAACCGCCGTCTTTGATGAAGCATTTGATGGAAGGATCATACCCCTCGCGGTCAATGTTCTTAAAGATGCGGCGTGTTTCCTTCGGGTGCGGCTCTTTGCCGGGTTTGTAGGTAATTTCGCTCATGTTTCGCAAAAGGGGTTACTTGTTCTTTTTTTCGGCAGCCACCTGCTTCTTGCAGGCAGAGACGATTTCGTCCACTTTTCTGCGGGTTACTTGGGAGTGCAGGGTGTCGTTCACCATCACATTGGGGCCGAAACCGCAGTTGGCCAAGCATTCCACCGGCTCGATGCTGAAAATGCCGTCGGCACTTACCAGCATCGGCTCTGCATCGCTAATCTCTGCCGGGTCAACACCTATCTTTTTGCAGATGTAGGCCATCAGCTCTTCACCGCCGGAAAGCGCGCAGGCTAAGGTGCGGCAGACGCGGAAGTGGAACTTGCCCGGGCATTTGCGGTGAATGCCGGGGTAGAATGTAACGATGCCGGCCACATGTATCGGCGTGCTCTTGCACATCTCGGCAATCCAGGGGATGGATTCCGCGCAAACGTAGCCGAATTCTTCTTGGATATGGTGGATAATGGGCAGCACGGCAGACTGCTCCTTACCTTCGGGGTACAGAGCCACAAGCTCTTTGGCCTTTTCTACGAGTTCCGGCGTTACTTCGAACTTCGGGAAGTATTGCTCTCCGGGGGAGGGCTGAGCCGCCGTGATAGCATCTATGGCGTTAGGTGTTTCGGACATGGTATGTTGTGTAAGTTAGCAGTTTGGGGGTTAGCGGTCGCATTCTCCCTGTACAAAGTCGAAAGAACCCAAAATGGCACCTATGTCACTCACAAGGTGACCCGGCAGCAGCTTGGGCAGAATAGAAAGTGAGCAGTATGAGGGGCTGCGCATCTTGAGGCGGTTGGCTATGCCGCCACCCTGTGAGTCGAGGAAGAAGCCCAACTCGCCCTTCGGGTTTTCTGCGGCAAAGTATACTTGCCCCACCGGTGCGTTCACGCTCTGCGTGCTCACCATGAATTGGCGGATGAGCTCTTCCATATTTTGCAGGGCATCTTGTTTGTTGGGCAGTATGCCTTTATCCGTCTGTACGCAAATGGGCCCGCCGGGCAGGGTTTCCATCACTTGGCGGATAATGCGTACGGACTGGCGGATTTCTTCCATGCGTACCTGGAATCGGGCATAGCAGTCGCCCTCTTCGGCCACGGGTACGTCGAACTCGTACTTCTCGTAACCCAGATACGGGTTGGTTTTACGCAGGTCGCGTTTCACGCCGCTGGCGCGCAGGTTGTTGCCGGTCATGCCGCAATCTAAAGCCATCTTCTTGGTGATAACGCCCACGCCCACCAAGCGGTCTATGAAAATCTTGTTGTGCAACAGCAGCTTCTCCATCTCGTCTACTGTGCGTAAGGCACTGTCGCAGAAGTCTAAAATCGGCTTCTTAATGCCTTTCGGCAGGTCGCGCGTCATGCCGCCAATGCGGGTGTAGCTGGAGGTAAAGCGGGCTCCGCAAATCTGCTCGTACAGGTTGTGTACCTTCTCTTTCTCTTCAAAGGCGTACAGGAATGCCGTCATGGCCCCTGTGTCCATCGCATACACACCTGTGCCCAAGAAGCAGGAGGAGATGCGAGACAGCTCGCAGCACAGCACGCGAATGGCCTGCCCGCGCTCCGGTAGCTCCCAGCCCATCAGCTTCTCTACCGCACAGGCATATGCTATGTTGTTGCTCATTGGGGCTAAGTAGTCAAAGCGGTCCGTATAGGCTACATATTGGTTGTAGTGGCAGTTCTCCGCTATCTTTTCCATGCCACGGTGCAGGTAGCCGATGACGGGGTCGCAAGATACAATCTCTTCGCCATCTATTACCAGCTTCAGTCGCAACACGCCGTGTGTCGCCGGGTGTGACGGACCCACGTTGAGCGTTACTAACTCCCCGTGTTCATCCGCATCGTTTCTCAGGTAATCCATCGCTACACTCGTAGCATCAGGCACTTGTAAGGTTTTCGTCGTGTTCATAATCTAAAGCTCTTAGGCCACCTCAGGCCACTTTGGTGCTCACACATTAAACACCTTATCAACCCAAATTTCAAGCCTAAAGTGTACGTCCCTATTATATTTATTTACTTTTTTTAAGAGTTAGTTTTGGCTAATTTTTGGAAGTGTTAATTCCTTTTTATTTGGTATGAATAATGCAGATTTTCGGTCTTTGTAGCATTTGCCGTGGGGGCGTATAAAAAACACCCTGCAAGCGTGCAACTTGCAGGGTGAAAAAGGCATTTGCCCGGCGGGTTATCAGGCGCGGGTGTGGAAGGTGCGGGAGATAACTTCGCGCTGTTGCTCGGGGGTGAGCTTGATGAAGTTTACCGCATAACCCGACACACGGATGGTGAGTTGCGGGTACTTCTCGGGGTGCACCATGGCATCCTCCAGCGTCTCGCGCTCCAGCACGTTGACGTTGATGTGGTGGCCGGTAGCAGTAAAGTAGGCATCCAACAGGGAGGCCAGTTTGCCTCGGCGTTCGTCCTCGTCTTTGCCGAGGGCTCCGGGTACAATGGAGAAGGTGTAGGAGATGCCGTCCAGCGAGTCGTCGTAAGACAACTTGGCAACGGAGAGCATGGAGGCTACAGCCCCGTTCTTGTCTCGGCCGTGCATGGGGTTGGCACCCGGTGCGAAGGGCTCGCCGGCGCGGCGGCCGTCGGGGGTGTTGCCGGTCTTCTTGCCGTATACCACGTTAGAGGTAATGGTGAGCACGGACTGCGTGGGCAGAGAGTTGCGGTAGGTGTGCAGCTTGCGAATCTTGTTCATGAAGTTGCTTACCAAGTCGCAGGCAATTTGGTCCACACGCGGGTCGTTGTTGCCGTAGCAGGGGAACTCGCCCTCCGTCACGAAGTCAACGATGAGCCCCTCCTCGTTGCGGATGGCTTTCACCTTGGCGTACTTAATGGCGGACAGGGAGTCTGCGGCCACGGACAGGCCGGCGATGCCGCAAGCCATGGTGCGCAGAATCTCCGGGTCGTGCAAGGCCATCTCGATGCGCTCGTAGCTGTACTTGTCGTGCATGTAGTGGATGACGTTGAGGGCATCCACATAGGTCTTGGCAAGCCAATCCTGCATCTTGTCGTATAGCTCCATCACTTTGTCGTACTCCAGGTACTCACCCTCGTAGCGCGGGGCGGGGGGCGTTACCTGTTTGCCTTTCACCTCGTCCATACCGCCGTTGAGGGCATAGAGCAGGGCTTTGGCCAAGTTGGCACGGGCACCGAAGAATTGCATCTGTTTGCCGATTCTCATGGCCGACACACAGCAGGCAATGCCGTAGTCGTCGCCCCAGTGCGGGCGCATCAGGTCATCGTTTTCGTACTGCACGGAGGACGTCTCGATGGATACCTTGGCGCAGAACTTCTTGAAGCCGTCGGGCAGGGCAGTGCTCCACAGTACAGTCAGGTTCGGCTCCGGTGCCGGCCCCAAGTTGTACAGGGTTTGCAGTACGCGGAAAGAGCTGCGGGTTACAAGGGTGCGGCCGTCTTCGCCCATGCCGCCGATGGATTCCGTTACCCATGTCGGGTCGCCGGAGAACAGGTTGTTGTATTCCGGCGTGCGGATGAAGCGTACCATGCGCAGCTTCATCACAAAGTGGTCCATAATCTCTTGGATTTCCGCCTCGGTGATGGTGCCGTTGGCCAAGTCTCGCTCAAAGTAGATGTCGAAGAAGGTGCTGGTGCGGCCCAAGGACATAGCGGCACCGTTTTGCTCTTTAACGGCGGCAAGGTAGCCCAGGTAGGTCCACTGCACGGCTTC
>SUVM01000001.1 GCA_015062015.1 Akkermansiaceae bacterium
AGGGATGAACTCAATGATTGCCCGCATCCAACTCAAAACCCGAGGACTACCTTCCGTTGATTATCTCCGCCTCAAACTCAGGCAGCTAACCTCCCCGTCATTTACGCGACTTTTTTGACGCAGTGCCTGTTTTTTTGAGTTACCGCTCTCGAAAAATTGATTTTTACCGGGTTATAGACGCATGAGCCTGCACATTTGTTCATGGATATGTCACTATAAAAACTCCCCCCAACTTCAGGAAAGCAGGGGGGAGCTTCATAAAATAGCCGGTTATGCTAAACCATTATCGCTTTTTAGCTGTTTTTCTGTGGCTTTGCTGCTGTTGAAGAGACGCATACATCTTGCGGCAGTGGCTGTAGCCTTGTCTGTCCGACAATTTTTGCATGCTCAACTCGGCAGAGCCCCATTGGATTACCTGAATTTCTACAATTCGGCGGCCCCACTTGTGCATAAGCTCGTGGGAGGGTTGGTAAATGTCGATGGTGCCGGTGTCTACCAAAGCACTGCCGTAGTCATCCACCACATAAATGTAGGGCTGACCCTTAATTTTGAAACGCGTACCCAAGGGGTATACGGACCAGTCTGCGGCTGCACTCCTGACTTGGTCTGTATATTTAAGGGAGGTGCCAATGGCGTTGCGTGGGCCATAGGTAATGTGGTCGCTCTCTGTATGAGTGTAGGCCGTTGTGCGAACAACGCGGTTTCTTTGGGACGGATGATAGAACGGCATACCATGCTTATCCCGGCCTAATTTGGGCAATTTGGGATTCGGCCTGGCTGAAGGAGAGGGGGCAGCAGGCATAACAAAGCCATTGCTTACTCCCCTTGTAGCAGCCTCTGCGCCCGGTGTGCAGAGCGAGACTGCTGCAAGCAGCGTAACGATGCTTGTAAAAAGTGTTTTAGCTGTTTTCTTCATTTTGTGATTGTAAATTTACGGCAATGCAGAGCATTGCTCCCGTTGAATGGGGGAGGAGATACAACACAGAAAGCGTATCACAAACTGTTTTGTTTGGCAAGCACAATTTTTTACGGCAGCACTTGCTGTGGTATTGGGGGCTGCTGTTACCACAGTATATGGTATGCTGTTTGATGTTGGTGCGACACTATTTTGTGTTGCATTCTTTCAGGAGAGAAATTTAAAATAAATTTTTGAATATCAGAAATATTGTTCGGGGAAGGGGTGCATCGTCCATTTTTTATATCGACGTTTAAAATAGTCGAAAAGTGCCTTACTTTTGCCGGGTATTACTTGCTCTGCGTGGCTTAAGTAGTAGTCAACTTTTTTCGGGTCTGCGGGCAGGTCCGGAGCTCCTTCATCGAATATGAGCGCAAGGTAGATAAAGGCAAACGGGTCTTTACTCGTTGCGGCGTCCTCCAAATAATAAATGGCCTGAGACGATTTTTGCTCGGTACCGATGCCTCGGAAATGAGCATAAGCCAGTAGCTCTTTTGCATGGGCATAGCCAGCCTTTGCTGCAAGTTGCAATCGCCCTAGCCCTTCTTGGGTGTTTTGCTGCGTTCCTTGTCCGCAAAGCTGCATAAAGCCTTGTGCCGTAACTAATGGGGGAGAGCCGCTTGCCTGTGCCCCGGTAGATGCGTGGCGATAGGATTTGCATATATCGGCAGGTATGCCGTGCTGCCCGTGGTAATAGATTTGAGCCAAGTCTGCTGCGGCTTCGGGTACGCCCAGCAAGGCCGCAATTTTAAGGAAGAGGATGCCGTCTCGGATGTTGCGAACACTGCCTACATTAAGCTCCAGAGAGATGGGCGGGTCTATATAATAGCGTGCCATAGCGTGTATGGCATACGGGTTGTGGAGCTGTACGGCTTGTGTAAGTTGTTTGTAGCTTTTGGCTATGTCACTCTTTTGGTGTAAAAGGTGGCATTCGTAGAGTGCGGCATCGCTCCCCATTTTTGCGGCCATATCCAGCGTTTGAAGCATAAGTGCTTCAGATGGTGCCAGCAGAGCCATGTGGTGAAGGATGTAGTGGTTGCCGCGTTTGATTTCCGACATGACTTCCGGGAGTTTGAGGTCTTCAAACTTTTCTAATCGGCCGTTGTTGAGCAGCCAGTGAAACCGAATACGGAAATTGCCGCCGGCGCATGCGGCTATCAGCTCTTTGTCTGCGGCGGCTTCGTTGGCCGGGAACCCGATGCCTTCTCTCAGGCAGTTGCTGTACTCCAGCATAGCCGGAGCGTATTTTTTTTCTGCTGCCTTTTTGATAAGGATGACGGCTTGGCGTGCTTCTTGGCTCTCTGCATTGTTTTTCGGGAGGGATAAGAGGGCTTTTTTGCCCAGATAAAGCAGTGCTACGGGGTTTCCTTCGTCACCGGCGCGCTGCATCCAGAGGTCTATGCAAAACTCATCGTCGGTTGTTTGTAAAATAGTCAGAAGCGGTGTGACGATACTGAATCCGTTGGCCTTGGCAATTTGCTCCAGCTGAGAGAAGAAGGTGCGGTATGCTTCCTCGTGGTGTTGCGGCGCGTGCGGGTCTGCCGGTAGTTTAGGGGCAGGCGGCGGCGTATGGGTTTTAGTTTTTTTAGCCGGGGCTTTTTTGTGCCCGGAGGTTTTGGTACTGCTGTTTTTTTTGCGCGGAGCAGCTTCTGTAATGGGGGCGCAGATAAGGAAGGCCGCTGTAAGGGCTGCCGGTATGGAGTAGAGGTTCATACTGGGTAAAGGGTGGGGTTATGGGGTGGTTGGTGGGAGTTCGGAAAAATCAAACGGGTTGAGCTGCCAGCCTTTGCCGGAGTTTTTGTGGAAGTTGTATAACTCTTGCCCGTAGGTGCCCAAGCTGCGTATCCCGTGCTCTAAGTAATAGGCCGCTTTTTGTTTGCCCGGGGCAAAGTCTGCTGCTCCTTCTTCGTGCATAAGAGATAAAAAGATAAAGCAAACGCTGTTACCGTAGGTGGCCAAATTTTCCAGATAATCGCGCGCGGTTTTGGTATCTTGTGCAATGCCGCCTACACCTCTGTATAAAACATAGGCATGTATCACGCGAGCGATGGCATCATTTTGCCGGGATGCTTTAGAGATTTCCTCAAATCCTTGTTGGGGATTGGCTTGTACCCCTTTGCCGCTTAAAAGCATGTACCCTTTGGCTGCGCGTATGGCGGCATCTGCCGGGCGCAGTTGCTGTGCTGTTTCCAAATGTTGATATGCTTTGTGGTCATTTTGTTCTGCACCGCAGAGCCCGTGGTAATACATGGCTGCTAAGCTGTAGTGTGCCCGCAAATCGCCAAGCATGGATGCAAGCCGGAACAGTTTTAGGGCAGTCTCTTCGTGTCTGCCCGTTTGCAATGCGGTTTCCATTGCCGGTTGCGGGGCATAATAATGGTGCGCTAAGGCAGAAAGAGCCATGGGGTTATGCCGCTCTGCAGATTGGAGCAGAAATTGGGCGGCGGCTTTAGTATCTGCAGCCCGCAGCAAGGTAAACAAATTGTACATGGCTTTGTCGTTCCCCATGTGGGCAGCTTGCAGTATCATGTCTGCCGCGGCTTCCGAGCTTGTGCATTTGTTGTTTAAATTAAAGAGAATATCGTGGTTGCCGCGCTGTATTTCGCTTTGTACTTCTTTGCGTTGCAAGTCCTCTATGGTGCTGAGCTTTTTGTTTTCGCTCAGCCAATAGAAACGCGCCTCGAAATTGCCGCTTTTGCATGCGTTGACAATCATGTTTTGACCGAGTTGCGGATTCCTTTGTACCCCGATTCCGTGTATCAAAAATGTAGCGTAGTCGAGCATGGCCGGCACAAAGTTTTTATCCGCCGATTTTTTACAAAGAGCCACACCTTTACGCACATGCGCAGCTTGTTTTTGCTGCGGCAGAACGTTGCCTATCATCTGTATGCCTTGGTACCAAAGGGCAACCGGTTCTCCCTCTGCTGCGGCGCGTGCCATCCATGCATCTAAACAAAACTCATCGTTGGTGGCATTGAGGGCAATGAGGGCTGCGGGGGCCATATCCCGAGTTTGGGCATCTGCCTGTTGCTTAAGAGCTTGGCAGAATTGGCGATACGCTTCTTCGTGCTGTGCAGGGGCAGAGCTTGCTGTGGTGCCCGGAGCAGCCTCGGTTGCGTAACCGGTGCTAAGGTTGCCAAGGATGATGGTGAAAATAAGAGGAGCGAAAAGTCGCGGCTTCATATTGTTGTACAGATGCGTTTATGCGATTTTATGTGCTAACTTTTCGTCTTGCAAGTCAAAATCGCGTCTTTGTGCTTTTCGTTGGTTGGTGGTCACAGCAAACCCGTGGCAATTTCGTCTGCTACGAGTCTGCCTTGTAGGGTAAGAACCAGGTTGCCTTGTGGTGTGAGCGCGGCAAGTCCCTCTCTTTCCAACATGCAGATGAAATCCTGATTGCGCGGTAAGAGGAGTTCTTTCGGCACGCCTTCATCCATGCGGATGCGTAGCCCCAGCAATTCTGTTCTTCGGGCTTCTTGCGGCAGCGTTTCACGTTCTGCTTCAGAGAGTTTGCCGTTGGCTAAATCGAGAATGTAGTTTGTTGTGTTTTCCGTGTTGCGGTAGCGTAACATGCCGATGGTGCCACAGGCCCCGGGCCCGAGCCCGTAATAATCTTCTCCGCACCAGCAGGCACGGTTGTGTAAGGAGATGGCACCGTTTTTGGCGTAGTTGGATATTTCGTAATGCCGGTATCCGGCTGCTTGCAGCAGATGGTCTGCCATGGTAAACATGGCTATGTCTGTTTCTTCATCTCCGGCATTCGCCCCATATTGCCGGTAAAACTCGGTATCTTCTTCGTAGCTTAGGTTATAGGTGGAAATATGGTTGGGCTCCAGTGCAAGGGCTTCTTCCAATGTATGTTGCCACTGGGGCAGTGTTTGCCCCGGCAAAGAGAACATGAGGTCCAGGTTAATTTGCGGCATGCCGGCTTGCCGCAGCATGGCCACACTTTGCTGTATTTGCTTCGGGCTGTGTTCTCTCCCCAGTAGTTGCAAGAGCTCCGGCTCAAAACTTTGGCAACCGAGCGATACGCGCGTTATGCCCACATCCACCCATTGTTCCACTTTTTTGGGGGTAAAGGTGGCCGGGTTTGTTTCGAAACTCCATTCCTGCACCCGGCTCAAATCCAGCCATTCTTTTAAGCCATCTGTCAGGGTGCGAAGGTGGGTAACCGAGAGCATGCTGGGCGTACCCCCGCCAAAGTAGATGGTGCGCGGCTGTGCACCGTAGGGAATGCGCAGCTTTGCCTCTGCCAAAACTCCGGCAATGTAGCCTCTTAAATCTATATTGCCCAGCCTGTGTTTGTAGAATGCGCAGTACGGGCATATCTTGTTACAGAATGGCACATGGATATACAAATGCATGGCCGGCAATGGTGGGGAGTTTGTAAAAATCGGGAGCCGGTGGTATGCCGGCTCCCATGTCTATTAGCAAGATTGTGGTTAGTTTGAGTAGGCTTTACAGCTCGGAGCCTGCGGCGGCATCCAGGAAGTATTTGGCATCCGGGTGCTTTTGCAGGTAGGAGGCTGCTACATCTGCCGTAATCGGGCCGTTGATGGCTTTGTTGACGATGGAGGCCTTCTTCTCACCCCATGCCATCAGGCGTACCTTTTTGGCATCCATAATGGTGGCAACACCCATGGTGATGGCATAGCTGGGTACGTTCTCGAACCCACCGAATGCAGGTGCGGCATCCGTCTTGGTAAGGTCATCCAAGTGTACTTGGCGGGTGCGGGTCGTGTCATCAGAGCCGGGCTCGTTGAACCCGATGTGGCCGGTGCGGCCAATGCCCAGAATCTGCAGATCCAGACCACCGCAAGCTTTAATCTTGTCCTCGTAGGCTTGGCAGTGAGCCGCGATATCTTCCTCTGCTACCGTGCCGCTGGGCAGGTTAATGTTTTCTGCCGGAATATCGATGTGGTTGAACAGGTTGGTGTGCATGAAGTACCAGTAAGATTCTACATGCTCACGGGGCAGTCCGTAGTATTCATCGAGGTTGAAGGTGGTCACATTCTTGAAAGAAAGACCCTCTTCTTTGTGCAGGCGGATAAGCTCTGCATAGAAGCCCAGAGGAGAAGCCCCCGTGGCTAAGCCGAGCACAACGTTTTTGCCTTCGGCCTGGCGGCTGCGAATGAGCTCTGCTACTTCAGCTGCCAGTTGCTTGACAGCTTCCTGCTGTGTTGCGAAAACTTCGTAGGTCATGGTGCCCTTATTCTATACTATTGCTCGCCAAAAGCAACTCTAAAATGAAAAAAATACCAAAAAAACGGATAAAATCAAAAAAATGCTTGACTGAGGTTTTTAAAAGTGCTAACATCTCGCCGCACACAGCACCTGCCGCTGTAGCTCAGGGGTAGAGCAACGCATTCGTAATGCGTGGGTCGTCAGTTCAAATCTGACCAGCGGCTGCCTCTGCGGTGGTTTCAGGTGTTCGTGCTTTCAGGCATAGTGCCTCCTTAGCTCAGTCGGTAGAGCAGCTGACTCTTAATCAGTTTGTCCGCGGTTCGAGCCCGCGAGGGGGTACCAGCCTGAGAGCTCCTGTGTTGCGTCCGGCAAATGCCTCCTTAGCTCAGTCGGTAGAGCAGCTGACTCTTAATCAGTTTGTCCGCGGTTCGAGCCCGCGAGGGGGTACGTTAAAAAAAGGGTGATTCCTACATGGAGTCACCTTTTTTGTTTGGAACTGTAACCTAAGGTGTGCCGTACAACAAGAACGCCTGCAATGTGTAAAACACTGCAGGCGTATCTAAGAAGAACGGAAGGTAATTTATTTAACTTTGGCAGCAGCCTCCTTGAGGGTCTTACCAACCTTGAACTTCACAACGGAACGGGCAGGAATGGGTACGTCCTTACCGGGGTTTTTGGGGTTACGGCCGATTTTGGGCTTAACCTCTTTTACAGTGAAGGTGCCGAAGTTGCGAAGAACAACGCGGTCTCCATTGCCCAGAGCCTCGGTGATCAAGTCAACCGCCTTCTGGATTACTTCAAGTACATCATTCTGCGTGAGGTCGCTGTTCATCTCTGCGCAGATCTTATTAACAAGCTCTCTTTTTGTGATTGTATTAGCCATATGTTGATTCGCTTGGTGTTAAGAAGCTGGCGAGATTGTAGCGTATTTTTTTCTCTTTGGCACGCAAAAAAAGCAACTTATGCCAATTTTTTTGTGTCAACACCCCTATTTTTGAGCTGATAACCGATTTTTTTTCATTTTGTGATTGACGAAACCGCCCTTTGCCCCCATTTTATAGTCACATGGCATCTCAATATTCAATAGAACTCAGCGCGGCAGATGCGGCAGCTCTTCATAAAAAGTTGGCAGCGCGTGCCGGTTACGAGCCCGTAGCGAAAGAGTATACGGACTTCAGTTATGTGGGGCCCAAGGTGAATGTGTCTTATTACCCTAAGCGTAAGAAGTTGTTGGTGCAGGGAAGCGGTGCGGATGAATTTTTGGAGTTTGTGTTATTGCTCAATCCGGCCTCGGGCAGCTCTGCTGCATCTCTTCAAAAGGCTTTAGTGGACCGCACTCCTCATTTTGGGGTGGATGAAAGTGGCAAGGGAGACTATTTTGGGCCTCTGGTAATAGCCGGTGTTTATTCGGATGAACAAACGGCCGATGCCTTGTTGAAGCTGGGTTGCAAAGACAGCAAAGCGATTCCCGATGATTCCAAAATAGCAGCCATTGCTGCTAAAATTACAAAAGTGCCCGGTATTGCCTACGAAGTAGTGTGCATAGGCCCGAAGCGCTACAATGAATTGTATACGGAATTCGGTAATCTTAACAGACTGTTGGCTTGGGGGCATGCCCGCGTTATTGCGGCTTTGCATGAAAAAGTGCCGTCTTGCACGCGTGCCCTGAGCGATCAGTTTGCCAACGAGTGGGTATTAAAAACAGCATTAGGCAAGCGGCGTGTACCCGTGCAATTAGAACAGCGCACTAAGGCCGAGAGCGACGTTGCCGTGGCTGCGGCTTCTATATTGGCGCGCGCCCGCTTTGTGAAGTGGATGCTGGACACCGCAAGTGCCTCCGGTTGCAATATGCCCTTGGGCTGCGCCGCTCATGTGGTAAAAGCCGCACAAGCGTTTGTGCATCAACATGGCGCAGAGCGCTTACCGGATGTGGCAAAAATGCATTTTAAAACAACGGCAAAGGTTTTACCTCTTGTTTGAGGTAAAACCTTTGAAAAAGAGTTCTGCGGCACGCGCGGGTTCTTCAGGTAGTCGGCAGCGGTTGTTGCTGGGTAATGCAATGGATGGCACCACCTTCTAATACCAAACGTCGAGCGTCGAATCCTATGACTTGCTTACCCGCAAAACATTCTCGCAAGATGCCCAATGCCCGGTCATCCGCCTTGGGCTGATTAAAGATGGGAACAATTACTGCATCGTTACATATCAGGAAGTTAGCATAGCTGGCGGGCAGTTGTTCCAAACGCCAGTCTTTGGCAACCAGCGGTGCAGGCATTGGTAGGGCAACTACCTCTACCTTGTGGCCGTCTATGGTTCTTAAATCCTGTAGCTTTTCATTGTTCTCCGCTAAATTGCGGTAATGGGGCGAGCGCGCATCCGGCTCGGTGATAGAGACAACGGCATCTCGAGACACAAAGCGCACCATATCATCAATATGACCGTCTGTGTCGTCTCCTTCAATACCGGCTCCCAACCAAAAGACTTGCTTGGTGCCCATCATGCGTTGCAGCTCGGCCTCAATCTCAGATTTTGTGATGCCGGGGTTGCGGTTAGAGTTTAATAATACAGCCTCTGTGGTTAACACTAACCCTTCGCCATTGCCTTCTATGGCCCCGCCTTCCAAAATGATGTTGCTGCTCAGCCGTGGTAACGCGAGCGATTCCGCCATTTTGGCGGGTATCATGTTATCGAGATTCCATGGGGCAAATTTACCCCCCCACGCATTGAATGTCCAGTCGGCAATTTGCAATTGTCCGTCCGTACGCGCTACGAATATGCCGCCGTGGTCTCGGCACCACACATCGTTTGTGCTGTGGTTGTAGAGTGCATAGTTGCGTACATCTCTTGCTGTCAGCAGTTGGCTTATACCATCGTGCAGCTTTTCTTCGGCGTTAATCCTTACTTGGGCATGTGGTGCTATCAGGGCTGCAAGGTCGGCATAGTGGCCGGTAAGCTCTTCCAGCCCCCCTTGCCATAAGTCTGCCCGGTGTGGCCAAGAAATCCACACCGCTTCCTGCCGTTCCCATTCTGCAGGCCATCGCAACGCTTTTCCTTGCAAAACGTCTGTTGTCATTGCTGTATTGTGCTGGGGTTATCAGTTTTATAGGGAGCGTCCAGAATTTCTTTGAGGTCGGTCAGGTTGTCAAATTGCTCTTGTTTATCCTCCGGTTGTTTGCCGAAAACACCTACACTGATAAGATTATAAACAATCTGCCCAAAATCGCGGCTGCTTTGAATCCCCCAAAATTTCAAAACGTGGTGAGCCAGGGGACCATATTCCTCCAAAGCATATTTACAGGTTCCCATATAAAGCTCCTCGGCGGTAAGATGTTTATTGTCGCCTTCCTTGGGGTATTGCTGTACCGCAAAATCCAGCCCCGCGCGCATAAACTCATACGCACTTGCTGCATACTCCGGGTGCCGTTGCGTCAGCTCTTTCACCGCGTCTTCAAAACTGTTCTTCATACGCAAAGATGGTAGCATATCCTAAAATGCCGCGCAACTGCAAATGTTGGCATGTTCGGGTAATGCCGGGTCGTGTTGCCTATAGCCCCATTTTGCCGGGGTTGAGGATGTGGGTGGGGTCTAGGGCGGATTTGAGAGCTTGGTGTACACGGATGGCGGTGGAGCCGACTGCTTGCGGGAACCACGGTGCTTTGGCAAGACCAATGCCGTGCTCTCCGGTGATGCTGCCGCCATGGGCTAAAACCCAATCGAAGAGCCGATGCACCAGAGCATCTGCCGGGGGGCGATTATCTTCTCCGCGCTCATTTTTGAGCACCATAATGTTGGTGTGAATGTTGCCGTCTCCGGAGTGCCCGAAACATGCTACAGGTATGCCGGTTTCCTGTTGCATCGCGGCACAGAATTCCACTAAATGCACCAAGGCTGAGCGCGGTATGACGATATCTTCGTTGAGTTTTGTTAAGCCTGTGGCTTTGAGGCTGTAAGAGAATTCTCGACGGAGTTGCCAAATAGCTTCAATTTCGCACTCAGAGCGTGCGGATACCACTTCCGTGGCTCCGGTGGATTTGAGCACGGCCTCAATTTCTGCCAGCTCTGCAGAGATGGCATCTTTGCGGCCGTCAATTTCGATGATGATGTGGCCTTTTGCGTTTTCGGGCAATATGCCGGGGCCTAAGTGGTTGCGGGCGGCAGCTAAGGTATAGGCATCCGTAATTTCCATAGCTGCGGGCAAATGGCCGCTTTGTAATACGTTTTGAACGGCGGCAGCGGCCAACGAAAAATCCGGGAAACTCGCATGCAAGGCTGCCCGCGTTTGCGGTGCGGGGATGATGCGGAGCGTGGCTTGGGTGATGATGCCCAGCATACCTTCACTGCCACAGAAAAGCCCTACTAAATCGAACCCTTGTTTATTTTTGTGCGTACGGCCGCCGCATCGCAAAATGCTGCCATCTGCCAAGACAACTTCCAAGCCCAGCACATACGCGCGTGTAACACCGTATTTAAGGCAACGGGGGCCACCTGCGTTGGTGGCTATGTTGCCGCCGATGCTGGATTCTTTTCGGGATGCCGGATCCGGGGGGTAAAACCAGCCCACGCGCTGGCAGGCATCCTGCAAATCTGCGGTTAAAACGCCGGCTTCTGCCACTGCAACACCATCTGCCGGGTTGACTTCCAGAATACGCTGCATGCGAGCCACGGAGATGACTAAACCGCCCCGCACAGGTACACAGCCGCCTACATAGCCAACACCGGCACCGCGCGCCGTCACCGGGATGTTATAGCGATGGGCAATGCCCATGGCTTTGGCCACATGCTCGGTTTCAGTGGCAAGCACTACGGCATCGGGCAGGGCGGCGGCATGCCATTTATCCCCGGAATGCGCTTGCAGGGTAACGGCGTCTGTGTGGGTGCATTCGGGGAGTGCTTCTTGCAGCTCAAGTATCCAGCTTTCCATATGCTTTATTTTATTCTTTATCGGTACCCCAGCGGCGGTGTAACCAGGATTCTACCGGCGAGAAGAGTAATTTATCTGCCAGCAGCCCTACTAAAATAATGATGAACATGATGCCCACAACTTGGTACATGCGCTGCAGCTCTCTACCAAAATGCAGGTATTGCCCAATGCCGAATCCGCCGACAACGGCAACATAAATCTCTGCAGCCATGAGCGAGCGCCACGCGAAAGCCCATCCTTGCTTCATGCCGCTGACAACAAACGGAGC
This sequence comes from Akkermansiaceae bacterium, assembly GCA_015062015.1. Classification (GTDB taxonomy): domain Bacteria; phylum Verrucomicrobiota; class Verrucomicrobiia; order Verrucomicrobiales; family Akkermansiaceae; genus Akkermansia. The sequence continues at coordinate 11,329 of SUVM01000001.1, forward strand.
AGAGGCAGGCAATGTGACAAAAAGCAGAGTGTGCAGGTGCCCCGAGCCCATGGTGCGTGCTGCCCGCGCGTAGATGGGCGGAACGTTTTTCATGCCGTTTTGGGTGGAAAGCAGTACACTCCACAATGTACCCATGATGACGACAAAAAGTAATGCGGATTCCGACTGCCCAAACCATATGCAGGCCAGTGGTACCCAGCATACGCTTGGCAGTGCCTGCAAGCCCAACGCCAGTACGCCCAACGTGTCGTTAACACCCTTGAATTTGGCGGATAACATGCCCAGTGGCACACCTAATACCAAGCCAATAGCGTAGCCGATGAGCAAGCGCTTCAGCGTGACTCCCATGGCGTTGACGATTTTAAGGTTGACGATGTTATCCCACAAATACTGCCCTACCACGCCGGGGGATGGCAGGACATAGGGATTCCATACAGGTTCTTCCGGCCCTACCCCTAACCATAATAAGTCGCCTGTAAGCAGCCCCCATATCAGAATGAGGTAAATAAAGAACAACGTTGTAATAAGGCAACGGCGTAATCCCGGTTTGGAAACGCTTGCTGCACCTAAAGGGAGCCCTGCAAATAAAATTGCGGCACAGAGCATGAGGATGTTAATGCCCATGGGGGTACAGTATGCCGAAATGCGGTGTATGCCGGGTGCGCCGGGGGTGTTGCACAGCTCCGATGCTATGGAGAATGCCGCCCATGCAATCAACAAATAGGCTGCAAATTGTAAGGCCATGGCTATGGTCTTGCGAGTCAGGAAGCGTTGCAATAGCATGGCAAGCGGTGTACCAATGCTTGTGCCTATAATGACCAGCAGTACCACGCTTTTGAGGTTTGTCTGTAAATACTGCAAAACCTCCGTAGGTGCAGGGAAATGCCCTGCGCCATCGCGTGCCGTTGCCAAGCCGCATAAATCGCCGGTAGCAACCGCCCAAAGCGTCAGTAGGCTCAGCAGAATGATGAGGGGAAAGAGGTAGCGTTTCATGGCGTTAATCGGATTCTTGTGCGTCTTGGTATCCTTTGAGTTCGGCTGTGATTTCGCGAGAGAGGTCGGCCAAGTCGTGGTTATTGATATTGCGGGGGCGCGGTAAGTCGATTTTGAATTCCCTGCGCACTCGTCCCGGGTGGGGGGAGAAGAGGATGACGCGGTTGCCGAGGCAAACGGCTTCTCTCACATTATGGGTTACAAAAACGATAGTTTTTTTGCGTTTTTCCCAAATATCCTGAATATCTCCGTACAGTTGCTCGCGTGTCATGGCGTCCAATGCGGAGAATGGCTCGTCCATCAGCAAGATTTTGGGGTTCGGAGCCAAAGAACGCGCCAACGCAACACGCTGTTTCATACCGCCGGATAATTCGTGGATATTGGCATGGGCAAATTTATCCATCTTAACGAGGTAGAGATAGTATTTTGCAACTTCCAAGCGTTCTTTATTGTTTAAGTTGGGCTTTTGTTTCAGCCCGAACATCACGTTGCCAATAACATCCAACCAGGGGAAAAGAGCATGCTCTTGGAACATCATCATGCGGTCTCTCCCCGGGCCGGTAATCGGTTCTCCGTCAATTAATGCTTTTCCTTTGTCGGGTTTTTCCAGCCCGGCGATGATGTTGAGCAAGGTGGATTTGCCGCAACCGCTCGGCCCCACAAAGCATACAAAATCTCCCTCGTTGATGGTGAGGTTTGCGTCGTCCAGTGCATGTACAATCCGTTTTTTCGTTTTGTAGTCTTTGTACACATGTTCTACGCTCAGCTTAGCGGTGGGAAAATCTTGTATTTCCTGGTGTGTTTTGTCTCTCATAATTAATGAGTTCGATAAAAGGTTAGTCTTGCGGGGCGTATATCATGTTATGTACGGGGGGCACATGGTCCAACAACCCTGTTTTTTTGCCGTCTTGTACAAATTGTTCCAAACCGGCTATATCAACCTTGTCTGTCAGCGTCATACGTTTCCAAGCACTGGCAACCAATTTGCGGAAGTTGTTGCGCTCTTTTTCATCGGATTGTGTAAGGTGCATCAACTCATCCACTACATGTTCTTGAGCAGCTTGCGGATTTTGTATAATCCAGTTATTGAGCTTACTGTGTGCGCGGATGATTTGCTGTGCCACGTCCGGGTGGCGTTTTAACCAGCCCACACGAGAAGCCAGAACGGTGGTAACGACGTCCGGTTCTTCTACTAAAATGCGGGCATTAGCGTTTTGTTCTAAGCGAGATACCCAGGGCTCCACCGTCCAACAGCCATCAATGTCTCCATTTGTCATTAATTGCAATTGCATGGCGTTTGGGGTGGGTGCAACACGGCAATCTCCGCCGCCTTCTATCGGGCAAGAGAGCCCGTTGTTGATAAGCCATGCGCGGCAAGCTACATCTTGAGTATTGCCTAATTGCGGGGTGGCAATGCAGCGCCCCTTGAAATCCGCAGCCCGTGTAATGCCGCTCTCTTTGCCTACCATGAGGGCAGAGCCTCCGTTTACGGCTCCTGCCAGTAGCCGTACTTCTCTGCCGGCTGATACGGAATAGGCATTCAGTGCGGGGCTGGGGCCAACGTACGTTACATCGACAGTGCTGCCAAACAGCGCTTCCATTGCTGTGGGCCCGGCGTTAAACGTATACCATTCTTCCGTATAGCCCGGTATTTCGTATTCGAACCATCCTTTGCCTTGGCATGTTTTATGCCTCCACATATTGCGTGCTACAAGCCCCTGAACATGGGTTACATTGGGAAAACAGCCCAACCGTATCACGTTTTCCCGTTCCGTGTCACCACCGCATCTGCACAGCAAAAGGGTTGTGCAGATAAGTAGCAGGATGATGGTCGCGCGGCTCTTCATGACCTCTTATCCTATCACAGCACCCCCACTACGTCAAGCTGCAAGCCGCCTTGCTGCTACAAATCTGCGTGGAATATGACATAAAACCATGATTATGGCCAAGCGTTTTGCATCAGTTTGCGGGATAATTGTTGCGTTTTTTTGATAGCCTGTAGAGTGTTGGAGATGGCGGCATCGGTGCACCGCATGCTATCGGCAATGCTATTTTGAAGCCGGAGCGGAGGCAGCCAGATGAGGGTTTGCTGCAATTCCTTCTTTTTAAGGTATTTGATAGAAGTGCCTACGGATCGGGATTCGAGCAGTTGCGTGTTGTTGTGCAGGTAAGAGAACAGGTAGCGCGCGCTGAGAATGGCGGGGTTTTTGACGCGTAAGATGTAAATGCGTTGGTATGCCGCAAATTTGCCGTTAAAGTAACGCACCCGAAAGTCGATGTTGCCGGATACGAGCACGCATTCACAGTCAAAATCGTAGCAGTTGATGGTCTGTACATGCTTGGCGCAGGTAAAGAAGGGGTATGCGCCGGCAGTTGATGCCGCCCCGGCATTTCTTTTGCCGCAATCTATTGTAGCGATGTGGGAGAGGGGCACAAAACGCCCCTTTGCGTGGCAGGTGTATTGTTGTTGCAGGGTTGCGTAGTGGGTAGCTTTAAGCAGTTGCAGCTGTTGCAGCAGTGCTTGTTGTTTTGAGAGTATAGTGTCGCATTGCTGCAAAAGACTGACAATACGTTGCTGCTGCGCGTGTGTGCCGTAGCGTACGGTTACATTACGCAAGCTGTTGGTGGTAATTTGCGGAAGCGCAGCTCCGGTGATGATGGGGGAGAAGTCGTAATTTTTTAGGTAATAGTACAGGTATTCGGGCAAAATGTCGGGGTGGAGTCTTTCTAAACACAAGGCGTTGGCTGTAACATAGGCTTTGGGTTGTGTGAGGTATACGGCACCGCAACCACAGCCGCGACTCGCAATGGCAATAACGCGGTGCAGGTGGTTGTATTCGGTGTAATAGCCTTTCAGCCCGTTTGCCCCGTAAACCGGGTAGCCGCTTGCTGTCATTGCCGTTTGCGGCAGTGGTTTCCATTGTTTGGGTGTGCAAATGTCGGTTAAGCGGGCTGTGTGCATGGGGCTAGCTGTGCAATAGTTCCCGGGCGTGTGCCTCTGCTGTGGCACCGCCCGTGCCCAGCATGCGCATCAGCTCTGTCACGCGCGCGTCGTCCTGCACCTCTTGCATGCGGGATACGGTGCGGCCATCTGCCGTACCTTTGGAGATGAGGTAGTGGTGGTTGGCAAGGGCTGCCACTTGCGGAAAGTGGGTGATAGAGATAACTTGGTGCTCTTGCCCCAGCTCTCTCATTTTGAGCCCCACGGCACGGGCAATTTCGCCACCTACGTTGGCATCAATTTCATCAAATACCAGTAGGGGGGTGTCATCTTGGCCTGCCAGTGCGCTCTTGAGGGCGAGCATCACTCGTGCCAGCTCGCCGCTGGATGCAATGAGCCGTAGTGCTTTAAGCGGTTCCCCGGGGTTGGGCCCAAATAAAAATTCCGCTTCTTCCAGCCCGTGCGGCCCCGGCGTTGGCAGCGGTGATAAGGCTACCTCGAACAACGATTGCCGGAACCCAAGTTGCCGCGCATGTTGTAAAAAAGCGTTGCAGAGTTTGGGTGCAGCCTTGCGGCGGCCGACGGAAAGTTTTTGAGCCGCTTGCAGCAGTTCCGCTTTTCTGAGTTGCTCTTGCTGTGCGAGGTCTTCGAGCATTTGTTCTCGGTTGTCCGCTTCGTTCAATTTTGCGTGGCAGCTTTGCAAGTGTTGCTCGATGGCTTCGTAATCTGCACCGTATTTGCGTTTCAGAGAATCGAGCAGGGATATACGCTCTTCCAGTCGGGAAAGTTCTTGCGGGTCAATGCTCAGGTTGTCGGTATAGTTTTGTAGGTCGGCACACAAATCTGTCAGCTCATCTATCAGCCCTTCCATCGGGGAGAGCATGCGGGCTGCATCTGCATCCAAACGCTCTAATTCTCTGCCTAAGCGTACGAGCAGACGCATGTTGTTTAATACAGAGTTGTCTTCGCCATCCAGCAGCTGTACCATAGGCAATGCCGTATCGCGCAGTCGAGAGGCGTTGCGGGCACGTTGCCAATGGGTTTCCAGTCCGGCAATCTCGTCGGCTGTGAATCCGGCACTTTCAATTTCGTTAATTTGGTGGCGTAAAAAGTCGAGCTCACGCTCGTTGGCCATCTCTTTTTCCTGAAGTTCTCGGTAGGCAGCGCGTGCTGAGCACCAAGCGGCATAAGCTGTTTTGTAGGCACGCAACAGCGGCTCGTTTTCGGCATAGGCATCCAGTAAATCCAGCTGGCGTTCCCGGGAGGTGAGGGAGCGGTGCGCCTCCGGGTGGTGCATATCTACCAAGCCGCCTGCAATTTTTCGTAATAATTGGAGGGTGACGGGCGAATTGTTGATGTATTGTCTATTGCCGGTGGCAGTAATGGTGCGTTTGAGCAAAAGCTCGCCGTCTTCGCAAAGGGGGACACCTGCTTCTTCTAATGTTTCGTTGATGGCTGTGGCATCTGTTAACCGAAAAGCGGCCTCGAGGCTGCACTGGCTTTCGCCGCTGCGGATGCGGCCTTTGTCGGCGCGTTCTCCCAAGAGCAGGGAGAGCCCGCCCATGATGACGGATTTGCCTGCACCGGTTTCGCCGGTAATGGATAAAAAGCCCGGTTCCGGTTCCCAAACCAGTTCGTCTACCAAGGCCAGATTTCGAATCTTGAGCAGAGTGAGCATATTTTGCTTTGCGTTGTCGCGCTATTATGGCATAATACCTGCGTAAATTCAAACCGAAAAATCAAGAATGAAAGTACTTTTCCTCGGCAGTGGCACGTCAACAGGAGTTCCGGTTATTGGTTGTAGTTGCGATGTATGCCGCTCCGATAACCCCAAAAATCAGCGTTTGCGTTCATCCGTGCTGGTGCAGAGTGCCACTACTACTGTGTTGGTGGATTCTTGCCCGGATTTACGCCAGCAGGCCTTGCGCCATCGTTTAACCGCCATAGATGCCGTTCTTTACACCCATGAGCATTTGGACCACACCGCCGGGTTTGACGAGATGCGTGCCTTTTGCTGGCATCGGGACACCCGTTTGCCTTTATATGCCGGTACACAATGTTTGGCGCAACTGAAGCGTATGTTTGCTTGGGCTTTTTCCGAACAAAATACATACAAGGGGTATATTCGGCCTGCTGCGCAGGACCACGGCGGACACCCCTTTTGTGTGGGGGATATAGAGATAACCCCCGTGCCGGTGCAACATGCTGCGGTAGAAACCTATGGTTATGTGTTCCGTTGCGGAGCGAGCTCCTTTGGTTATGTGCCGGATATTAAGGTGTTGCCCGAGGCATCTGCACCGCTGTTGCAGGGGCTGACAGCTTTGGCGATGGATGCGCTTACTACCCGCGAGCACCGCACCCATTTAACCGTGGCAGAATGTGTGGCGTTGATGGAGCAGCTACGCCCGCAGCGCGGTTATCTTACCCATTGCGGCCATGCCGTAGATTACGATACCGCACAAACAACAACGCCGGAGTTTATTACCCCGGCGTATGATGGTTTGTTGGTGGAGTGCTGAAACAAACTTAGCTTTGCGCAAAGTGTTTTTTGATAGCAAGCGCGCAGTCTTTGACTAAGTTGGGCCCCTTGTAAATAAAGCCGCTGTACAGCTGTACCAGCGAGGCGCCAAGCTCTATCTTTTTGACGGCATCTTCTGCCGTGGTGATGCCGCCTACGCCAATGATGGGGATGGCACCGTTGAGGTCCTTGGCAAAGGCCTCCAGCGTTTCGTTGGCTCTGTTGTATAAAGGCTTGCCGGACATACCGCCGCTTTGCGTGGCGGCAGGGTGGTTTTCCACCCCGGTACGCGTGGTGGTGGTGTTAGAGCAGATAAGCCCATCCAACTGGCTGTCTAAAAAGACACGCGAAAGCTCGTGCACCTGTGTTTCTTCCATATCCGGAGACACTTTCATGACGAGCGGTACATAGCGCCCTGTGTCGTTGCAAAGATTGGTTTGTTCGCTCTTAAGCAGAGCCAACAGCTCTGCTGCCGGAGCGGCTTTGGCCAAGTTGCACAGGTTAGGTACATTGGGGCAAGAAAAATTGATGGCAATGTAGTCCGCAACGTCCCAGGCTGCTCTCATACAGGCGAGGTAGTCCATGCTGGCTTCCTCGTTGGGCGTTACTTTGTTTTTGCTGATGTTGACACCCAGAATGCCGTTAAATCGCTTAGTGGCTCTGATGTTGTCCACCCCGGCATCAATACCCGGGTTGTTGATACCCATGTGGTTAATGATGGCTTGCTGCGGGATACAGCGGAAAAGTCTGGGCTTGGGGTTGCCGGGTTGTGGGCGGGGGGTAAGCGTACCTACTTCAACAAAGCCGAACCCGAGTCTGCCGAACGCGGCAGCGGTGTTAGCCTGCTTATCCAACCCGGCGGCTAAACCAACGCGGTTGGGGAACTTGAGCCCCATTACCGTAACGGGATCGTCTATCTTAGCACCGGCCAGCGGGCCAAGGATTCTCATTTTTTCTGCCAGACGTAAGCCGGAAAGTGTTAATTCATGTGCGGTTTCCGGGTTGAATCGGAAAAGAATACTTTTTGCGAGATTATATAAAATGGGGGACACAGCAGAGGGGGGGCGCATGACAGAGTGGTGACCTGCGCCGGGTGTTACATGTTGAAGGTGATGTTATAATTTTCTTTAAACCACTTGGCAAAAATGGGTGCAGCTTCTTCGTAATCCCATACGGGGGAGTAAGCCAGCTCCGTTTCCAATTTACCGGTATCGGCATACATTTCCACATTTTCTCCTTTGGTGAGGGGGGAGGCGGGATCTGTTTCTATATTGGCAGGGCTGCCTAAAGCGGCTTCGAGCGTTTGGATGAACGAAATGAGCGATACGGGTTTGGAGCGCCCTATGTTGTAGAGGGCGAAGGGAGCATGCAGCACGGCATGGGGTGGCATGTCCAACGCCATCATCATGCCGTCGATAATGTCGTCCACATAGGTGAAGTCTCGCACTAAATGCCCGTTGTTCAGGATGGTGATAGGGGTGCCGTCTGCAATAGCCTTAGCGATTCTCATGGGCTTGGAGTCCGGGCGTCCCCATGTGCCATAGGCGGTGAAAAGACGGAACACGGTAACGGGCAATTTGTAAGCACTGGCGTAAGAGTGGCAAAGCAGCTCGGCAGAGCGTTTGGAGGCCGCATACATGCTCATGGGCGTATCTACGGCATCGTCCTCTTTGAGCGGGGAGTTGGCACGCTCACCATGTACTACATAACTGGAGGTAAAGAAGAAGTGTTGTACACCGCTTTGTCTGGCGGCCTCCAGCATAATTTGAGTACCGTATGTGTTAACCTCAAAGAACCCGGACGGATTTTGCAGTGAGGGTTTGGTGCCGGCAAGGGCTGCTAAGTGAATAATGCGGTCAAACTTGTGGGTTTGGCAAAGGTTTTCGATGGCGGGGCGCTCCAAAATATCCATAAGGATAAAAGAGAAGTCGCCGGCGGAGCTGCGTTGCGGTTGTGCCGGTTCAAGAGCGGCTACATCAATACCTAAGAGCGAAAGTCGGGCAAGTTTGAGAACACGAGCAGCGGAGCCGCACAAGTTATCAATACCGACAACGTCGTGCCCATCGTTGATGAGTCTGCTAACGGTGTGATAGCCAATGAATCCGGCAGCACCTGTAACGAGGATTTTCATATTGAGATGTGGTGAGGTTGGTGTTTGTTGCTCGGGTTTATTTTTACCCGGTCATTCTAGCAGTTTTGCAGCAAATTGCAACCCTTTTTCCGTAAAATTATTCCGCTTCAACCGTTTGTTTAACCCAGCCGATGCGCTCGCAACCGAATTCCACCACATCACCGGGTTTGAGGTAGCAGGGGGGCTCCATACCCATGCCCACCCCGCCCGGTGTGCCGGTAGATACCACATCTCCGGGATTGAGCGTCAGATATTGCGACACATAGGCCACCAAATCTGCAACGGGCATCACAAGTTCTGCCGTGGATGCATGTTGGCGCAGCTCTCCGTTTACTTTGAGTTGCAGGAGGAGGGCATCCGGGTTGGGTATTTCATCTTTGGATACCAATACCGGGCCAAAGGGGGCAAAGGTGTCGTAGCTCTTACCTTTTGTCCATTGTCCGCCATGGCTCAGTTGGTAATCGCGCTCGGAGTAATCGCACATGAGCGTGTATCCGATGATGGCTCTGCGTGCTTGCTCGGGTGTGGCCCGGTGCAGGGTATCGCCCACAATGACGGCCAGCTCTACTTCGTAGTCTAATTTGGTGGCTCCTGTGGGGTTGAGTACATATGAGATATCGGAGCTGATGGCAGAGGTTGCTTTGAGAAACAGAGAGGGCTCGCCAAGCTCGTCTCCGCAGAACTCTTTGGCATGTGCGGCATAGCATTTGCCAAGGCAGGCAATGGTGCCGGGCTGTACATGCAATGCGCTCGATACAGCTAAGCCTTCCATATCCACGGCTACGCCATCCGGTGCTCCCTTGGATATCCAAGTCTCAATTTCTTTGCGCAGCTTTTTGCCATCCGGCTGTAAGGCTGCCCAAATTTGCTCGTCTTGCCCTGTAACATCTATGTAGGCATGGCGCTTGGGCACCCAAAGGCCAATGACGCTCTCGCCGTCTTCGTCCACGTAATATTGCAGTCTCATGGTGTGGTAAAAGGGTTAGGGGGTTATTGCCAGTCGTCTATGTTATCCGGTATGTCAAAAATATGGTCGGGCGTTTTGTGCTCGGATGCCGGGGCTGCAGGCTTGTGCTCCGGTTCAATGGCGGTGGGTTGCGTGTCGTTTGCTTCGGGCACAGTGGTGGGCTCCGGTGTTGTCGGTAAAATCTGCCCGGGGGTAGGCACCGGGGTGTCGGGTAAAATGTTGGTGGGGGTGGCGGGGATTTCCTCTTCCGGTTTCTCCTCCGGCTGTAGCAAGTGGCGATACAGGAATACGCGGTCTCCTTTAACGAGTTGCCCTGCGCGAATTTCTGCCGCAATAATGCGGTTGCCGGTGGGGGCATCTGCCGTTACCATGATATTGCCTACACGCGTGTTCGAGCCATCCGCCGGGTGGGTAATCAGCACCGTGCCGGGTGCGGGGATGGGGCCGATGATGCGCAGTAGCGCGAAGCCCTGTTCGGGGTACACTTGGTGTACCGCGCCCAAGTGCAGGGGCGGTAATACCTTGTTTTGAGATTCTTCGTTGGCGGGCTCGGGCTGTTTTTGTTGTTGGCAGGCGGCCAGCAGCGCAACGGCACATATAAGGGCGGTCGAAACAAGCCTTTTCATCATGCATCAGAGCCTACACTAAAACGGCACCGTAAGTCAAGCTTCTTGTGGCGCGACTGCACTTCTTGCTTGATTTTTTTATGCCAACGGAGTATAGTTGTGGTCATGGATAACGCTTCTTCTCCCTTTCAGATAGACCGCGATGCGCTCACTGCCGCCATTGTGGAATTAAACTCGATGAGCCCGGCAGACGGTGTGATTATGACTAAAGACGGTCAGGTCAGAACCGGTTATGAGGCAGAAGAAGCCTTTTTGTGCATGCTTATACCGGCAGCTGTGCTGGCCCGCCGTCTTACAGCAGACGGCCTTTCTTCCTATACCGGTAAAGAACTCAAAAAATGGGCAGGGGAATACCCCATAGAACCCTTGCAGGTGCTTGTAGATGCCGCATGCACCCCCTCATAACTTATCCAAAATCCCAAATTAAAAATTAAAAATCCAAAATTTCAAACGCCCTATCAGTTACCGAACTGACGGGGCGTTTGAATGATAAAGAAGCGGTGGCGTTTAATTGCCTGCTTGTTCGGCCATGGCTTGGTCGATAAGGGCTTTGATTTCCTCTGCCTGTTTTTTGAGGGCTAACATTTCTTTCATGGCATCGGGCAGCTTGCGGATGGCTGCATATTGTTTGGCGGCATCTTTGTAGGGGGCGGCAGGGGCACCCCAGTATACCTGCCCACCTTCCAACGATGACATCACACCCGTGCGGGCTGCCAGCACAGCTTTGTCGCCCACTTGGATGTGGCCTGCAATCCCTACCTGTGCAGCAATCGTCACATAGTTGCCGATTTGGGTACTGCCGGCTATACCGCTTTGGGAAACGATGACGGTATGCTTGCCAACTGTAACATTGTGGCCGATTTGTACCAAGTTGTCGATTTTGGAGCCTTCGCCGATGACAGTGCGCCCGAAGCGTGCACGGTCTATGGTGGTGTTGGCACCAATGTCTACGCAATCTTCTATAACGACGATACCAACTTGATCCACCGTTTCGTAGCGCCCGGTTTCTTTATTGAGGAGAAAGCCGAAACCATCCGAGCCGATAACGGCACCGGGTTGGATGACCACCTTGTTACCTAAGACGCAACGCTCTCGCACTACAACGCGGGCATACAGTTTGCAATTTTGCCCCAATACGGCAGATTTGCCGATAACGCAACCGGGTCCAATGTCGCAACCGTCGCCAATCACGGCTCCGGCTTCAATGATAGCCCCGGCACAAATGCGCACTTTGTCGGCATTGAGTTTTGCGGTGGGATCCACGATGGCTCCGGGGGCAATGCCGGGCTCAAAATCGTTGGCGGCCTTCATAAAGTGCTCCACCATCGCATTAAATGCTAAAGAGGGGTTTTCCACTTCGATGAAAGCAACTCCCTCCGGGTACTCCGGCAATGCAGGGGGTACCAGCACAATACCGGCCTTGGTGGCGAGGAAATCCTTGTAATACTTCTCATTGCCAAGGAAGGACACTTCATCGGACGTGGCTTCTGCCAGTGTGGCTACGCCGGAGACTGTTGTCTCCGGCGCACCGGCGATGATTTTTCCCCCCGTGAGTTTGAGAACATCGGTGAGAGAGAGGTTCATAGGTAGGATTGCTATGGGCTATGTGTTGTTCGTTATTGGAGTTGAATACCGGCTTTCTTGAGCTCGGCATCGGCATCAAAGCCGGCGGGGGCATCGGCATTGATTTTCTGAATCATCTGCTCGGTGATGTCGTAGGCCTTGTTAACGTGGGGGAATATTTTGGTGCGGGGTGCGGCATTCATGGCGCTGGAGTCGATTACCAAGTCGTAGTTTTGCTTGGCGGCTTCCTCTTCTATGCACTTCTGAACAGCAGAGAACAGGGCGGATATGTCGCGGCGGTACAGCTCTTGGAATGCTTTGTCGCGGTTTTGGGCGTAGAGTTTCAGCTCGTTTTCCTTAGCTTGGTACTGGGTAGCTTTCTCTTCCAATTGCTTACGCAGAGCCGCAACCTCGCGCTCGGGGCGGGAGGGGTCGAACTTGGCTTTGATGGCTTCGGCCTCTTCGCGAATCTTCTGGAGCTCTTCCTGCTTCTTCTGAACTTCGGTACGGATTTCCTCCATAGCGGCTTTGAGTTGGTCTTCCGTCTTAAAGCGTTTATGGTATTTGGTGTAGACGAGGTTTACGTCAACAGAGGCAATCTTAATGTCGGCCGTTGCGGTGGTAGCCATGGCAGCCATGGTTACTGCAATTGTGGAGATAATGGGGAACTTCATAATGTTAAATGAGGTCTTTTGACATCCCCATTTTAGCGAATGTTTACGGAAAGTCAAGCATCTGTTGCGACAATATAGAGTAAACGCATAAGCTTATGACACAATCGCGCCCGGTGTAAGAAGTGGGATTTAGTTGAAGCGTTGAGCTTGCAATATCTCCGTACCTGTGTTACGATGAATGTATGGTAGAGCTCATTATGTTGGGAACCGGCAATGCAGCCGTTACCCGTTGTTACAATACATGTTTTGCAATTAAGGCAGAGGATGGGGTGTTGTTGGTGGATGCCGGTGGTGGTAACGGCATTTTGGCTCAATTGGAAGCGGCGCAGCTGCCCTTGAGCTCCATACACGATATATTTGTAACCCATACACATACGGATCATATTTTGGGTGTAGTGTGGGTGGTGAGGATGGTGGCTCAAGCCATCAACTCCGGCAAATACAGCGGAGAGCTGCGCGTGTACGGCCATGCAGAGGCTATGCAGGTGTTGGAGTCTATTTGCCGTTGCACTTTGCCCGGCAAGGTATGCGCGCATTTTGCACAGGATATTCATTTTGTAACGTTGGAGGATGGAGGCGCTTTCCGTGCCGTCGGTATGGAGGGGCTGGCGTTTGACATAGGCTCCACCAAGGCTAAACAATATGGTTTTATGTTGCAGCTGCCCGGTAAGATGCGGTTGACTTGCCTGGGGGATGAGCCCTATAACCCACGCGCGGAGACCTACGCCTATGGGGCGGATTGGTTGCTGTGCGAGGCTTTTTGCCTGTACGAGCATCGCGAGCGTTTTCGCCCCTACGAGAAACACCACAGCACCGCTGCAGATGCGGGGCGCTTGGCGGCTATGCTTCAGGTGAAAAATCTTTTGCTTTATCATACAGAAGATCGTACGCTTTCCACTCGGCGGGAGCGTTACACGGCAGAGGCGGCTGCATCTTTCTGCGGTGCCGTCCATGTGCCGGATGATTTGGAGCATATCTTGCTGGTACCGTAAAACAAATCCGGCCGGGGCATTTATGTGTACCCGGCCGGATTGTACTTACACCTACTCTATGAGTAAAAGTCGGCTCTCACCCCGACTTCCGTATATATGTACGCAAGAATTTTTGCAAATCTTTCAAAAAAAAGTCTTTTTTTTAATGATTTTGCAAGTTTTTTTCGTTTTCGGCAAAATGAGAGTCTTGAATTTCTTCAAAAATGATGCCTTCCGTACCGGTACCAAACACGTCGATGGGGTTAGCATCTTGCTCTTGTTCTGTGGTGTTTCCGAAGATACGGGCAAACGTGGGGCTATCCATAAACTCTTTTAGTGCCGCCGAGCCGTAATAGTTGTGGTGGCGTAGTTCTCGCACGGTAGCGTCTATGAGCGTGTTAGCCCGGGTTGCTTCTGCTGCGGCATCTCCCCAGCATTGCGGCCAAGGTAAATCGGCGGCAGTGTATTGTTGCACGGCAGTTTCTGCTTGTTGAACAAACTTGCGGAACCTGCTGCCGGAGGGCGTGCGTGCCGTATCTGCAAAATCATACAATAAGTGTTGCACGGCTTGCTCGCGTTCCGTGCCGCAAAATCTGGCAGGTAAATCGGGCGTGGGGCCGCTGCGGATAATGCGGCAGGTGGCGTCTTCCCGTATCGCCGGCGGCGGCACTAAATCTACAGTGCCTTGCGCAACGTCTATACACAGTAGCTGCACAGCCGTGGTACATTGCGCAGTTTGCCAAAAAGGCGGGGTGAGCGTGCTTTGGCATTGCAGATATAGGTAGTATTTGAGGGATGCGTAACCGGAGGGCAAATAATACTTAACCGGTGCGCCGAAGTATGCGTGGTATTGCGTAGCTGTAGAGTGGGTGTTATTTTTGGCGTGCAGAATCGGGGTGGTATAATCTGCTGTCAGTTTGCCGTCTTTGGCTTGTATGGTAATCTCCCATTGAGCCGGCTTTACCATGCCGAACACATTTTCGCCGGCTGCCCCGCGCAATACGGTATGGGGTGGCGGTTCTGTCAGTTCCCATCGGTAAGTCACTTTCATGCCGCCTGTAACGTAGTGTGCGGGCAGGGGTGTTTCGGCATGCGGGGCTTTGGTTATGGCTTTTGCCGTAGGCGGCACCATGGCCGGCCGCAGACCCAATGCCGCCACGCCGACCATTCCCATTGCTATAATGATGATGCTACGCTTGTGCCACCGCTTCATGTCTTACATTCTACCTGAAAAATGACGGGAATCAAGTCCGTTTCCTGTTTTCATTTGTCTTCTGATATGTCTTTGTTATGGGTTGACAATGGCCATACCCTGTGTATAATGCCGTGCATAACGATTTTGTTGATATTATGGCTAACTTAAAATTCCAACCCTTACCGGGTTTCCGAGACTTTGCCCCGCAGGAGTTTGCGCTCCGTTCCTATCTGTTTAATACATGGCGAAAAGTGGCGCATCGGTATGGTTTTGTGGAGTGGGAAGCCCCTACGGTTGAGCCTACAGAGCTGTATCTGAAAAAATCCGGCGGCGAGCTGCCCACCCAGCTTTTCCGTTTCCAAGACCAAGGAGAGCGAGATATTACGTTGCGCCCCGAGCTTACGGCTTCTCTCGGGCGTATGGTGGCCTCTTACCAAATGGATTATGCTAAACCCCTCAAGTGGTTCGAAATCGGCTCTTGTTTCCGCTACGAGAAGCCGCAAAAGGGACGCTTGCGCGAGTTTGTTCAATTTAATGCCGACATTTTAGGCGATGCGGGCGAAGGCTCCGATGCAGAGTTGATAGCCTTGGCTATTGACTGCATGCGCGAGTTCGGCTTTACCTCTGCCGATTTTGTGGTGCGTATCAGCGATCGTGACGTATGGACCGGCTATGCGCTTCAACATGGAGTGCCCGAGGACCGCGTGGGCGATTTTTTGGCAATTATTGACAAGTTTGAGCGCGACCGCCCCGAAGTTTCTCAAAAGAAGCTCGATGTGTTCGGTTTGAAGCGAGAGGACTTGGAGGCATTTATTCTTAATCCGCCCGCAGGTTGTTCCCCGCGTTATGATGCGGTGTATGCCGAGCTTGCCGCCCGTGGCTTGGCAGAGTATGTTAAGCTGGATTTGTATGTGGTGCGTGGTTTAGCGTATTACACCGGCCTCGTGTTTGAGATTTTTGACAAAGGGCATGGCTTGCGCGCCGTTGCAGGCGGTGGCCGTTACAATGGCTTGGTGTCCACCATCTCCGATGGTTCTGTGGATATGCCCGCCACCGGTTTTGCCATGGGCGATGCCGTGATAGCGCACCTTATTGACGAATGCCCTGCTGCCCGAGCTCTGCGTGATGCCGCACTGAAACCCAATGTGTGCGACGTGTGCATGGTGCTGGCTGCCCCGGAGATGCGGGAGCGCATGCTTGCCTTGGCTTCTGCCTTGCGAGATGCCGGTTTGCGTGTAGACCTTCCTTTGGCTCCGGCGAAGATGGCCAACCAGCTTAAGCGTGCAGACAAAATCGGCGCAACCTATGCCCTTATCATCGGGGCCGAGTTCCCGGAGCTCGAGCTGAAGAAAATGTCCACCCGAGAGTCTGTCAAAACCAATATTGAGGGGCTCATGGAGGAGCTTTTGCCGGACGCAGAGTAAGTTTCCCCCCGTTTTTTGCTGATATTTGCGCTGCGAAGGACTCATTTCTTCGCAGCGTGATTCTTTTTTTGGTGTTATGCTTAAAAAAAGCTCGCTATCGTGTGGCCGATGTCGTATAATAGAATGCAGCAAATAAGACCTCCCGATATGATCACAAAAAAACTTACTGTTCTCAATAAACTTGGTATTCACGCGCGCCCTGCCGCGCAGTTTGTGCGTGTTGCAAGCCGTTATAAGTCTGATGTTACCGTAGAAAAGGATGATGAATCCGTAGACGGTAAAAGCATCATGGGCTTAATGATGCTGGCTGTGGGTTGCGGAGCCGTTATTGAGGTCTCTGTGGACGGCGCCGACGAAAACGAGGCCATGGCAGCGTTGGAAGAACTTGTTGCCAATAAGTTTGGCGAGGCATAATGCCTGCAATTCTCCTTTTGCGAGGTAACAAAACCGCAAATTCATGTCAGAGAGTTACGAGCGAAGAATGAAAGGCATGCCGGTTTCTCCCGGCATAGCCATGGGCTGTCTTCGGGTGGAGGCTCGCGGTTGCCCGGCACCCGTAACTCGTAACATTTTACCCACAGAAACAGAAAGTGAGTGGGCGCGTTTTGAGAGTGCTTTAGCCCGTACGGAAGAAGAGCTTTACGCACTCAAAGAGCGCGTGGAGCATTTATCCGGTGCAACGGAGGCCGCTATTTTTGATGCTCACCTCTTGTTTTTGAGAGATCGCCTCATCATGAAACGCTTACGCAAAGAATTTGCGGAGCGTATGCATAATATAGAGGCGGTGTATTATGCTGTGGTGCAAAACTTTATGGAGGTTATGCGCCATGTGGATGACCCTTATTTGCGCTCTCGCGTGGCAGATGTGGAGGACGTGTTGCAGCGGGTCCTTAAAAATATGGCTCCGGCGGTAGCTGCTACTCCGCAAAATACCCCATGCGGTTGCGAGCCTTATGTACTTGCCGCATATGACTTAGCCCCCAGCGATACGGCCGATTTGGATCCGCGCACGGTTTTGGGCTTTGTAACAGAGGCCGGCTCTGCTGTGTCTCACACTGCTATTTTGGCTCGTTCTCTCGGTATTCCGGCGGTGGTTGGTGTGCCGCGTTTGGTAATGGATGCTCGCGTGGGGTGCCGTGCCGTTTTGGATGGATACAATGGTGTACTTATCCTCAACCCCACGGCAGAGACCGAGGCTCATTACCGTGCCTTACAGGTAGAAAAAGAGAAGTCTTACCGCGCTTTGACGGAATTGCGGGATTTACCTGCCATTACGACGGACGGACACCGCATCCGTTTGGCAGCTAATGTGGAGTTTGCTCACGAGTACGATGCCATTCAACGCTCCGGGGCAGAAGGGGTAGGCCTGTACCGTACCGAGTTTTTCTTGCTGGGGGGGGGCTCTATGCCCGATGAAGATACCCAGTACGAGCACTACCGCCGCTTGGTGGAAGAATGTGCCCCGCACGAGGTCATTTTCCGGACCCTCGATGCCGGTGGCGACAAACTTCCCTTTGAAGTGTTGGAAGAAAAAGAGGACAACCCCTTCCTGGGGTGGCGCGGCATACGCGTTTCCTTAAGTCGCCCGGAGGTTTTTAAGGAGCAGCTCCGCGCAGTATTGCGCGCCTCTGCCCATGGTAAGGCCGCCGTCATGTTCCCCATGGTATCCGGTATAACGGAGGTGTTGCAAATTAAGGATTTGTTGGCAGAGTGCCGCACCGAGCTTCGCGAACGTGGGCAGGCTTTTGATGAACATTTGCGCGTGGGGATTATGATAGAAGTGCCCAGTGCTGCCATGATGTCTGATGTGCTTGCTCGCCATGTGGATTTCTTCTCTATTGGCACTAATGATTTAACGCAGTACACCATTGCCGTGGATCGCGTCAATTTCCGTGTATCCGGCATGTTCCGTCCTACCCACCCCGGGGTTATCCGTATGATGAAGCAAACCATTTCTGCCGGTATTCCTACGGCTATTTGCGGCGAAATGGGGGCAGATATTTCGCTGATACCGTTGTTGGTGGGGCTGGGGGCCTCCGAATTATCCGTCGGTACGCATCTATTGCCCCTTGTGCGCTATGCTATTCGGCATCTCAATTATGATGCATGCCGGGCGATGACGGAGAAAGCCTTGCAGGCAGAGGACAGCTACACCATCCGCGCGCTTTCCCAAGACCTCGCGCGTGCATCGTACGCAGAGCTCTTTGATTAATGGCTGCGCTTGTTGTGAGTGTTAGTTCTGTTTTACGCCATGCGCCGAAACTTAGGCTTGATATGGGGGGGAATTTTTGCTAGAATGCACAGCACATGCGAGCTCACGTTACAGCCACCTTGCTAATATTGCCCCTGATAAGCGGTTGTAGTTTAGACCAACGCTTGGACAAAGTAGCGGCCGATATTCATCAACGCTTTGCCGATGCCAAATCCTGGGAGCAATTGCCGCTGCGCGTTATCTCTTGGCAACAAGCATTGGCGATGATGCACCGTTGCAATGATTCGCTGAAGAGCTTAGATAGCCAAATTGAGGAGGCAGAGCGTGATAGCCTCAGCGTTTATACGGATATGATACCCGGCATTTCTTATTACGGGTATTTTACCAAAAGTATCAAGCAGCTTTCTGACCAATTGTCTGCCAATGACATGCAGTCAAACGTCAATATCACTTTCTCCTTACCCTCGTTAACGCAGGTTCCGTACCGCGTCTATGCGGCAAAAGCCAGAACTTATTCTGCCATTAAAGCAAAGGAGGGTAAAGAGCGCGAGTGTGTGGCGCAGTTATACAACGCGGTGCACGCGCGTGCTTTGGACCTTCAATTACGCGAGCTCGAAGAAACGAATCCCGACCTCACAGAGCAACAACGTTTGTTGAACGGGCGTAACGAATTGACTGCGGATGCCGAGCACTGGAAGAAAATGTGCACGCTGCTAGGTGATTATTCCGCGCGGTGGGTGGTTTTGCCGTCGTCTGTACCGCACATCAGCTGGGGGCAGTATATAAAGCGGATGTCGCGTCTGGATGATTTGGTGGTATGCGGTTATGCGCTTAAATTAGAGCAGGCGCGTATGGCTCAGTATCAGATTGCCTTGCGTTACTTGCCTACCATCAACACGTCCCTGTATAGTCCGTCTCTGTTTTCATCTTCCGGCGGTACCTACCAGGGCTCGTTTTTGGATGGCGAAGATACGCGCATCAACCTGAGCATCAGTTATTCTTTGGATACTAATTTGCGAGAGTGGAACTCTTACAAACGCAGCAAAGAACAATACGAAAAAGTGAATCGCGAGGTAACAGCCGAGGTTATTGACCATAAAAATAAACTCGCTACACTCCGCGACAGTATGAGAGAGTATAATAATTGGCGCTCCTATATGCAAAAGCGCATTGAATACCTGCGGCAGCAGCCCGTTAATACGGCAGATGAGCTGATTACCCGAGACCGCACCATTTACGATATGCAGAGAGAATTACTTACTCAAGCAAAATCTGCTCTGGAGTCTGAATCTGCCGTCATTTTGGAATACGGTTTATTGAAGTAATCCCTTTTCGACCATTACCGTTTTGTTTTTTTGCTCTTTTTCTTCTGCTGTTTGGGGCAGTGGGCATTGGGTTGGCTTTGTGCTGTTACGGGGCTGGAGGCACTCATGCGAGGATCAAGGCGGAACTCCCACTTCAGGTCATCTACTTTACCGTAAATAACGATGTCCAGCATGAAGTCAGACAGGAACGTGATGGGAGAAATGAGGATGGTGGGCAGGCTGGAGACCTCCGGCCACATGTTGCCTTCCAGTGTTAAATCATCCAAGTTGATATCGACTTTGCCGGTGACTTCCAGATTATAACCTGTTGCCGTAAAGCTTCTTGTGGTAAAATGCCCTTTGTTCAACACATATTCGACGTTGGCATTTTGAAGGTCGTAGGCAAAGATGTGGTTATAGCCGGGGATGTATTGTGCGGTTTTATCCAGTCCGGTGCCAATGGCGTTGATGGTGGAGCCGGTGCGTCTGGAGAGGCGGGTGAGCAGGCCGGTTGTTTTTCGTTGCTTGGCGGATTCGTCCAATTCTTGGATGTTGCCGGTGATGTCGGACACAAAAGCTCCGATGGGGCGGAAGATGCTCAGCGAGAGCAAATCTCCGTTCACGATGCGGATTTGGCCATACCCCTGTATATCTTGCACCTTTGGTGTAGGCGAGCGGAAACGGAGGGTTGCTGCACAGAGCGCGGGCTCCAGCCGGGCATCGTATGCTGCCCCGATTTTCTTTAAATCTAAATTCAAGGCTTTTACAGTACCGTCAAACGAGGTTGATTTGCCGGAAATCCCAATGTTGACGGCGGCATCTAACGTGCCATCCCAGCAGAGCGCATTCAGACGATCCAGGAATATGGAATCGTTAGAGAGGTTGATGAACCCGGTCATGCGCGTCAGCGGAATGGTGGTGCCCAAGAAGTCCAACCCGGTGAGTTGCGGAGATAGCACCTGAATATGCCCGGTCATATTCTCTTTGCTGTCGCTGTAGATGGGGAAGTTGCAGGACAAGGTGCTGATTTTGGCCGGGTAGGGCATCAGCAAAATGCTTAAATGTTCTCTCAAATCCGGGTAAAACATGCCCAGAGAATAGGCCGGGTATACGGTGCCCTCTACATTGGAGAGGCGTACCGCCCCGTTTTCTATATCAATTACTACTTTATCACCTTTAAGGGTGGTGTTTTTATGCTTGCTCAGCCCCGGGCCGGTTTTGCTTAAACCCAAAGGGGTGAAATTGCAGGTTTTTAACCAGGAACGGTTGTCGTATATTAAGGTAACATCGGTAAGAACAACATCTGCCACGTTGGGTAAGGTTTTGCCGTTTTTTACCATATCCTCCTTCCAATTGACATGCAGATGCGCCTTGCCGGAGGTTACATCGACAAAAGGTAGTGCTTGGAGTTCTTTATTGAGCACTTCGTTGCCGTCGGCATCTATAACGTAACCGTTGAGTTGGTATTGTATATTATTGAGTGTAAGGTCCGTATCTACGTTGACGGAAAGCCCGTTATCATAGCGAACTGCAACGGCTATGTTACGAAAATCCGTAGTGGCTCCGTCTTTTAAGTTAAAGTCTCGCAAAATGTCGTGAGCATCTTGGTAATCGAGCAAGGCATCCACGATATCGGCTCGGATGTTGTTGTTGCCCGTTACTTGTAACCCCGTGTCGGTGTTGCCCGTAACATTGGCTTGTAGCTTGCCGGTGCTGTGTTGTATGGCTAAGTCTGCGTTGTAGTTGTAGGCCCCGTTGGTGGTGCGTTCTGCTTGTACGGAGGCGTGCACCCCGATGGGAATTTTTTTGCCTTGAAAGCATGCAATGTTATGCGGGGTGCGTACTATGTGCGGAATTTGTACCTGAGCATCCAAGCGGTGCAGGGCTAAGGCTTCTATATCAAACTCTGCATTGCCGTGCAGGGCAACGGAATCCGGCAACTCGACATTTTTGGTGCGAATCCCGATTTGCTCCAGCACATGCCCTAAGTCGGAGAGTGGCAGTGTGGCGTTGAGCTGATTCAGTTTAACCAACCCCTCGGTAGTGGTATCTGTATCGGCTTTAATCGTAAGGGAGCGGTAAGAGGATGTGGCTTCGGGCGTGAATGCGACGAAGAGTTTGCCGATATCCTGATGCGGTAAGTGCAGCATGACGGAGATATCCCCTTGTTTACCCGCAGCATTACTGATGCCGGAGATGTTGGCTTCGCAAATGGCTCCGCTGATGGCGTGGGGTAAGCGAGTATCCGGTTTACCTTTGGCAAGTGCCGATAGGGTGATGCGCCGGGCTTGTGTATCTCCGGCTACAAATGGCTCGATGGACAATTTGCATTGCGCCGTGCCGGTTTGCGCGCCTTGATCGTTGCAGCTCAAATCAGCAACTGCCGCCATGCTTTGGAGCTTGCCCGTGTTTATATGGGGGGATGCCAGTGCATCTGCCATCAAATTCGCCTGTGCGTTTTCGCAACTGATTGCGCCGTCTGTTGTAATATGAAGTCCGCTAAAGTTGAGCTTTGCGGAAGATTGCTTTGCGGAATAGTGGTCGGTTCCGTTGTCGGTGGTGTTGTGGAAGGCAAGGGTGGTATCTGCTGCGCAGAGCTGAATGCAGCCGGATTGGCAGGAGCCGCCTTGCGCTGTGTCCCAGAGCCAGTTGTTGAGCTCTATATTCAGGCTGAAATCCTGTGCTTCTATGGTGTGTTGAGCATCCGGTTTGCTGTTAAGGCTTTCCCCGGTGAGGTGAATTTGGGCCTCTGTTGCTTTGTGGGTTATCAGGGGGGTATCCGTAGTGTCTTGTTTGGTGACGAGATGTATAGAGGGCTTGCTGATGTAATGATTGCCGTAGCGGAATTCGTTAAGCGATATCTGAGCATCTAAGTTACGAATGCTGGGGACAAAATGCTCTTTGTACGAATCTCCCGGTTTAAATTCCGGCATGGTGAGGCGAGCCTTAGCCGTAAGGTTGAGGGTATCTCCGATTTGCAAACCTTCCGGCAGAGAGATGGGCTTTTCCGTAAATTCGCTGATAAGTTTCAGCGTGCTGTCTACGGGCAGGGATGCCGAGATTTCCGCATCTCCGAAACCGCCACTGGAGGTTGCTCGTACACCCAGCTTGCCATCGGGCAATTCTAAATTGAGATGGTTGATATTAAAGTTGCCGTTGTTGTAGTAAAAGGACAGGTGAAGAAAATCTACAACGGAATGGCCGATTCGCAATCCTTTTTGCGTGATTTCGCCGTTAATTTTGGCAGAGTTGAGCGTCATGGATTCGCTGAATTCTGCCTCCGCCTCCAGGGCTATTTGCGGTGGGTTGTCGGGCTCGTGAAAAATCTTTTTGAGTAATTGTTCTGTGTACCCATCTGCCAGCTCTGCGCCCATTTCAAACAGGGCGGCATTGCTTACCAGCTTGAATGATAATTGTCTGGAATTGACGTTGTAGCCACCACTCAGTTTGACATGCGCTGCGGGGTCGTATGTGTCAAATTGCAGGCTGTGGATTAAGAGACAATCGTTTTCGTACTCCAAATTCAGCAAAGCATTGCGGAAACTGAATTGGGCAATATCGTACTTGGGGGCTCTTGCTTCCACTCGCAGCACCACTTGCTCTGTCACAACGATGCCGAGGTTGAGCTCGGGGAATTCTCCTTGCTCCCAGTGTTGTTCTTCTATCTGGTGGTAAACTCTGTCGATGATACTTTGGCAGGTCTTGATGAGGGCAGGTAAGACTAATTTTTCGTGCTCTTCTTCTGCCACGTCGCCTTCCATGAGCTCGGAGATGTCGAATACTCCGTGTAATTGAATCGGAATTCCCTGCAAATTCAGCGCAGATTCCGTTAAATGAACAATGTTATCTTTGATGGAAGCCGAGATGTTGATGTCCGATGCTTCGAGATTTTGCACATCGGATACATCTGATACGGGAAGCGAGATTTTGCCGTTTTTTAATTCTGCATGTTTCAATTTTACCTTACCTGCGAGCAGAGGTAAAAATTCCACACCGGCACCAAGCTCATCTATTGTAATAACGGGCTTGTCTTCTACGTCCTCGGTATAGATGCGGACATCGTCTGCCACTAATCCGATGCCGTTGGTGAATTTAAGCCGTATTTTGCCGATGTCTACGGGTATGCCGTTTTTCAAAATAGCGGCTTCCGCTTTGTCCACTACAAATTGTGGTAAACCGGCCGTTGTAAGCCAAATAACGGTACTGATTAATACCACCAGTACAATAAGACAAAATGCCGGTAAAAGGGTGCCGACGCGTTTTATTATCAGCCTTTTACCCATGTTCGTCTTAATGTTAAGATGTTAAAAAATCAGATTTCGGGGTCGAATTCTCCTTCGGGTAAGGGCGGGGCTTTCGGCAGGTTTTTCTCGATATCATCCAGCAGGTTCACCATATCCACCCCACGTTGGGCAGAGTTATCGTGCTTAAAGGTGAGGCGAGGCGTGTTTCTCAAAATTACCCGCTTGCTGACGGCTTTTTGAATAAGCCCCCGGTTTTTGGTTAATTTTTCCAGCACTTGAGCCGGGGCCATGCGCCCCACGACGCCCACCCATACGCGACCTTCTTTCAGGTCTTCGGTGATTTCAACATCGAGAATGGAAACAATGGTGCCGTTCCAATCAAACTCCTTCTGAACGAAGTTGCCGATTTCGCGGCGCATCAGTTCATTAACTTTGTCGAGACGTCGTGAGGCCATAGTGTTTGTGTTTAAGATTAGAGGGTTTGTTTAATCTTTTCGAGCAGGTAACATTCGATGATGTCGCCCTCCTCGTAATCGTTGTAGTCGGCAAGGCGGATACCGCATTCCAGCCCGCTCTTGACTTCTTCCACTTCGTCTTGGAAGCGTCGGAGCGTCGACATGCGACCATCAAACACAACTTGTCCGTCTCGGAGCACTCGGGCTTCTGCGGTGCGCAGCATCTTGCCGTCCGATACATAAGACCCCGCAGCTTTGCCTTTGTTCAATTTAAATACCTGCCTGATTTCTGCATGCCCCAGTACGGTTTCGCGGGTTTCCGGCTCAAGCAGCCCCAGCATGGCATCTTTCACTTGGTCAATTAACTCGTATACAATGGAGTATATCTTAACCTGCACGCCTTCGCGCTTCACGGCTTTCACGGCGTTGCTCTCCACCTTCACATTGAAGCCGAGCACAATGGCATCGGAGGAGGATGCTAACAGAATATCGCTTTCGGAGATGGGACCGGCAGAGGCACCAATGAATTGGCATTCCACCTTCTCGCTTTCGATGTCCATGATAGCCTTTTTGATTGCTTCTACGGAGCCTTGTACGTCTCCCTTGAGGTAGAGCTTCAGTACGGCTTTTTGGTTGCCGTCTCCCATCATGGCAAGTATGTCTTCCATGCGGGAGCGTTTGGGGGCGGCTAAGCGTTGTTGGCGGAGCTCCTCCTGGCGCTCTTCGGAAAGTTTTCTTGCAGAGCGTTCGTTGTCCATTTCCACCATCTCGTCACCCACGTTGGGGGTTTGCAAAAAGCCGGAGACTTCTGCAGGCATGCCGGGCGTAGCCTTTTTGATGGCTTTGCCTTTGTCGTTGAAGAGGGTTTTGACTTTGCCGGCGTAGGGGCCACAGATGAAGGGCATACCCACTTTAAGTGTACCGCTTTGTACGATGACGGTTGCCGAGCTGCCTTTACCCTGTTCGATTCGGGCCTCGATGATGGAGGCGCGGCAATTGGCGCGGGGGTTGGCTTGCAGGTCCATCACTTCTGCCTGCAGGCAGAGTAGGTCGAGCAGGTCGTCGATGCCGGCACCCGTGTGGGCAGAGATGTCCACGCACTCGATGTCGCCACCAAAATCCGTGGGCATCAAATCATTTTCCATGAGCTGGGTGCGTACTCGCACCGGATCTGCCGCGGGGAGGTCGCACTTGTTGACGGCTACGATAATGGTTTTACCTGCAGCCTTGGCGTGCATAATGGCTTCTTTTGTTTGCGGCATGATGCCGTCGTTGGCTGCCACTACCAGCACTACAATATCCGTTACGTCGGCCCCGCGGGCGCGCATCTCGGTAAAGATGGCGTGGCCGGGCGTATCAATGAAGGTGAGCTGGGTGCCGTTGTGATCCACAGAGTAGGCACCAATGTGCTGTGTGATGCCGCCGGCTTCTCCGGATACTACTTTGGTGCGGCGAATGTAGTCCAGCAAAGATGTTTTACCGTGGTCCACATGCCCCATAACGGTGATGATGGGGGTACGGACTTTGAGGGCATCTTTGGGCTCTTTTTCAGGGGCAATGGCCTCCGGTACCTTTATTTCTTCTGTAGGGGCTTTTACGCCGGCTCCCTTTTCGCGTTTGACGCGTTCGTAGGTGAAGCCGTGCTTCTCGCACAGTGCTGCCACTTGGTCCGTATCCAAGGAGGTGGCGGGGTTGGCAAATACGCCCATAGGCAGCAGCTCTGCAATGAGCTTAAAGGGTTTAATGCCCATTTTTGCTGCAAGCTCGGCAACAGATACGGGGGCTTTTACGTTGATGGTACCACCTTCGGCTACTGCTGCTGCGGCCGGTTGCGGAGCCGGGGCGGGTTTGGCCTCAGGCTGCGGGGCCGGAGCCGCCGGCTTGGGGGCTGCTGCGGGGGCAGGTTTTGGCGTGGTTGTGGCGGGGGCGACTGCTTTTTTCTCTTTCTTTCGTTGGGGATTAAGCAGGTCTAAAGCCGCTTTTTTAGGCGCGGCTGTTGTTTTTTTAGCAGCTGCGGGTGCCGAGGCTTTTTCCGTTGATTTAGCCGCCGGAGCAGGGGCTGCCTTCGGAGCCGGCGTTTCCGCAGGCTTTTTTTTCTTTTTGGTACCGCCTAACAGGTCAAGAACCTGCGGCTTCTTCTGTTCTGGATTTGCCATGTGGTTAAGAAAAGGGATTCAAAGTTGCGGGCGTTTGCCCGGTGGGTTATGCATTTTTAGCTTTATCGACAATGGAGAAAGCCTGTTCTTCGCTAATGCCGAGTGCATCCACCAAGTCTTCCGGTTGCACATAGCTGGCAATGCCTTGTACGGTTGTAAAGCCGTTGGCAATCATTGCGTCTGCCAGCTCGGGGGTAATACCAAGTATGCTGATAAGCTCGTTTGCGCCTTCCGACGCAATGGTCTTGGTTTGGCTCATGCGGTCGTAGGCTTCTACGCGTACATCCCACTTGTCGTTAGGTGCAGAGATGAGCCTAGCCGTCAGGCGCACGTTTTTGCCTTTGCTGCCTTTGGCTTTTGCTGCGGTTTTATCGTCTGCTACATAGACGGAAACGATGCGGGCCTCCTGATCCACAACCACGTTAATGGGTTCTATAGGGGCTAAGGAATCCAGCACCATGGCCTTTTTGTCTTCCGTGTATTCAAGGATGTCCACCTTCTCGTGGTTGAGCTCGTTGACCACATTCTTAACGCGTGCGCCGCGCATACCCACACAGGCCCCGATGGGGTCCACATTCGGGTCTTCGCTGCGTACTACCAACTTGGTGCGGTACCCCGGTTCGCGTACCACGTTCACAATCTCCACCGTGCGCTCCGCAATTTCTATTACCTCGTTCTCAAACAAACGGCGTACCAAATTGGGGTGACTGCGAGACAGGATGAGCTCATGGCCGCGAGCTCCGTCTCTTACCTCCACTACATAGAAACGCAAAATGTCTCCGGGGGCGTAGTCCTCCTTGGGTATGCGTTGGCGGGAGGGTACAATGCCTTCAAACTTGTCCACTTCTACAATAATGTCGCCTTTGTCGTAGCGGCGCACGGTGCCGGTAACAACTTCGCCCACGCGGTCGCGGAAAGCTTCTGCCAGCATTTCCTGCTCAGCCTTGCGAATGCGTTGTTGCATAGTTTGACGAGCCGTTTGCACGGCAATACGCCCAAAGTCTTGCGGGGTAATGTTAAGGCTGATAACAGCCCCCGGCTCTACGGTTTTGCCTTTTTTGGCATAGAGGGCCGTTGCTACGGAAAGTTTTACCTCGTTGTAGGGGTCTGCCAGCTCCTCGTCGGGCACCACAACCATTTCGGCTTTGATTTTGACGGAATTCTTCTGCGGATTGATGACAGCTTTGATATGCTCAATTTTGTCTGCTCCGGGTACCATTTTGGAGTAGGCGGTGAGGAACGAGGCTTCGAGAGCCTGAATCACGCGCTCGCGGGTAAGGTCCTTTTCTCGAACGTAGAAGTCGATCAAAGCGGATATGTCTGTGGCGGCCATTGTCTTTATTGTTGCTGTGTTTTGAATATCTGTCTGCTACAAAAAAAGAGCGGGTTAAAAACCCGCCCCAATCTATGAAACAGACCGGAACTTGACGCGCGAATTCTATAAGCAAAACGGCATTTTGTCAAGCAAAAATCGTTTTCTGCGCTAAACATAAAGTGCGCAGTGTCATAATTTGGGGCTCTTTGCGTTGCAGCCGAGACAGAAAACTTGACAAACGGGGGGTAGGGGAGTAGAGTTGCCGTGTTATGATGATACAAGAGCATGTACTTCCAACATACGGACGCGCCCCGCTTACGGTGGCCAAGGGTGAGGGTTCCTATCTGTTTGATACGGAAGGCCGGCGATATGTGGATTTCTGTGCCGGCATAGCCACATGTAGTCTCGGGCATTGTCATCCTGTGGTGGTGGAGGCCCTCAGCCGCCAGGCTTCTGAGCTGATGCATTGCTCTAATCTCTACACCATTCCGCAACAGGAGCAGTTGGCCCGGTTGATTGTGGAAAAGGCTATCGGTATCCCCGGGCGTATCTTTTTTTGTAATTCCGGCGCAGAAGCCAACGATGGCATCATTAAGGTTGCGCGTCGTTTCGGGCATCGTCGCCCGCAGGCAGACGGCTCCCCCCGTTACGAGGTTATTACCTTTAACAAGAGCTTCCATGGGCGTACGCTCGGCTCCATGGCAGCTACCGGACAGGCCAAAATTCAGGTAGAGTTTGACCCCATGCTGGTTGGGTTCAAATATGTTGATTTTAATGATATCGAGGCCTTGCGAGCCGCTGTAAGCTCTGTAACCTGCGGTATTATGCTGGAGGCCGTACAGGGAGAAGGCGGCGTTAACCCCGTAACGCCGGAGTTTTTGCGTGCGGTGGCCGCACTGTGTCAGGAGAAAGATTTGCTGCTCATGGTGGACGAGGTGCAGTGCGGTTTTGCGCGCACCGGGGCTATGATGGGGTGGCAGGCTGTTTGCCCGGAGGTGAAGCCGGATTTGGTATCCTGCGCTAAGGGTATTGGCGGTGGGTTCCCCATGGGGTGTTTTTGGGTAAGTAACCGTGCCATGGATGCGGCAGGAACCGAGCTTTCGTCTATTATGGGGCCGGGGTCCCACGGTTCTACATTCGGGGGTACACCCATAGCCTGCGCTACATCGTTAGCGGTTGTTAATCATATTTTAGAGCAAAACCTTGCCGCGCGAGCCAAAGAGTTGGGTGAGTATATCAAATCTACCGTAGAATCTTGGGGCTTACCGTGTGTGGAGACTGTGCGCGGGTTAGGGCTGTTGCGTGGGGTTGGCTTACGCCCCGGTTCCTTTAGCGTGCCGGAGGGCAGTACACCTGCTGCTTATGTTAACAGCCTGTGCATGCAAGCCGGCTTGTTGGCATGCCCTGCCGGCCCGGATACCTTGCGCCTTATCCCGGCACTCAATGTTCCGACCAAGGTGCTGGAAGAGGGGTTGGCGATTCTTAAAACGGTGCTGGAGGGGCTTTCTTAAGCCTCTCTATCCGCCTTTTTCTTCAACTGGCACATTTTTAGCTCGCTTTTTGATGAAAAACATGGCAGATTAGTCACGAACAAATATTTTTCACGTCTTATGACTGAAACGACTTCTCCCAGGTTTAAGCGTATTCTGCTCAAATTGAGCGGTGAGGCCTTGCGTGCCCCCGGCAGTAAGGATAATATTTCTCCGGAAATTGTGGCTCGCATCGCCCGCGAAATTGCTGAAGCTCAAAAACGTGGCAATCTTCAAATTGCCATTGTTGTGGGAGGCGGCAACATTTGGCGTGGTGCCAAGGCCAGTGTGCGTGGTATGGACCGCCCGACGGCAGACTATGTAGGTATGCTTGCCACGGTGATGAATGCACTTTCCATTTGCTCTGCCGTGCAGGAGGCCGGTGTGCCTTGCCATGTGATGAGTGCTATTGAGATGAAGAACGTGGCAGAGCCCTACGTCCGCAACATTGCAAGAGAGGATTTGCGCTCCGGCCAGGTGGTGGTATTTGCCGCCGGCACGGGCAACCCTTTCTTCAGCACCGATACGGCCGCAGCTTTGCGCGCTTGCGAAATCAATGCCGAAGTGGTGATGAAAGCCACATCCGTTGACGGTGTATACACGGCAGACCCCAAGAAAGACCCCACCGCAACCCGTTTTGACACGATTTCTTATGAAGAGTGCATCAGCCGCGAGCTTAAAGTGATGGATCAAACGGCTTTCACACTTTGCAAAGATAACAACAAACCCATCATGGTGTTTGATATGCACCAGCCCGGCAACATCACCCGCGCCCTGCTTGGTGAACAAATCGGTACCATTATCGGTTAATCCTTTTTACACACACTTAAACTCACATTATAAGATCATGGACGAAGAAACACTCCTCCTCGAAACCGAAGCCTCTATGGAAGAGGCTGTAGAACGCATGTCTGCCGACTTCGCCGGCGTGCGTACCGGCAAAGCTTCCCCCTCTTTGGTGGATAATATGGATATTTTTGTGGCCTCCTACGGCACGAGCATGAAGCTCAAGAGCATTGCCGTGGTATCCACCCCCGATGCCCGCTCCATCCTCATTCAACCGTTCGACCCCAGCACGCTCAATGATATTAAGAAAGCTATCGCAGAGAGCAAGCTCAATCTTAATCCCATTATCGATGCACGTTCTGTACGCCTGCCGATTCCTGAGCTTTCCGGCGAGCGCCGCAAGGAGCTTTGCAAGTATGTTAAGAGCTTGTCCGAGGATACCCGCGTGCGTATCCGTGGTGTCCGTAAATCCGGCATGGATTCCATCAAGAAGATGAAGGCCGATAATATTCTTACGGAAGACGGCGTGCGCCAGGCCGAGGAAAAAGTGCAGAAGTTGACGGACAAATACGTTAAGAAGGTTGACGAGCTTGTGGCCGTTAAAGAGAAAGAAATCATGACGGTCTGATAGCCCTGCATCTTCCACCCTATTCAAAACCCACTTATTATATGAGCAACAATACTAATGTTCTTGCACAGGGAATCGAGATTATCGGCTCCATCACTTTTGAGAATGACATGCACATCGACGGCAAGGTTGAGGGCAAGATTCTCTCCCAATCCGGTAAGGTAACTATCGGCGAATTGGCAGATATTAAAGGCGATATCTGTGCCGGAGAGGTGCATGTTTATGGCCATGTGGACGGCAATGTGAACAGCGACCGCTGCCACCTTAACCCTCGCGCCGTTGTGAATGGCGACATCACCACGCATGTGCTTTCCATGCTCGAGGGGGCCAAGCTTTCCGGTCGTGCCGAAATCGGTTAACCCGCTTCTCGATTCATTTGTTAAAACGGTGTTTTTCGCCTCTCTGTGGCGGGAAACACCGTTTTTTTGCTGTTTAGGGTTCGGGGATAATAGATGCGTTGTTGATTCGCAGTAGTGGCAAGGGGGCGGGTGCGTCTGCCAGCCAGTCTGTGTGCGTGGTGGTAATAAAAGTCTGAGAATCCGGCGGGAGTTGGGCAAGCAGAGCCCGGCGGCGGGGTGGGTCCAGCTCTCCGAACACATCATCTATCAGGATAGTGGGGGCGTGCCCTGTTTGCTCGTGCAGTAGGGAGGATTGCGCCAAAACAAGAGCCGTGGCAAGGGTGCGTTGTTGCCCTTCGGAGGCAAAGGCAGTGGCAGAGTGCCCTTCGATGGTGAGCTCAAAATCATCCCGGTGGGGGCCAATGCCGGTAAAACCTGTGCGGATGTCGGTTGCGGTATTGTGCTCGATGGCTTCGGCAAGGTTTTGGGTGGCGGAGGGGCGGTACAGCAGGCCTATGGCTTCTTTGCCCGTGGAGATGTTGAGATGCAGCTGGGCAACATAAGGGCGCAACAGTTGTACAAGCCGCTCGCGGAGGTGAATAAGAATTTCTCCGTTTCGGGCAAGGATAGCGGCGTAACTGCGGAGGGCAGCGGGTGTTTGTCGCGGGTTGCGAAGCAGCATGTTGCGGGACCGGAGCGCTTTGCGGTACTCCAGCAAAGCAGGGCGATACGCCGGGTGCCATTGCGAGCCTAAAAAATCCAAATAATCCCGCCGCGTTTCGGCACTGCCGGTAACAAGCTCTATGTCTGTGTTACCCAGCCATACCACAGGGCGCGCATCTGCCAAGTAGTCCGTATAATCTTTCCGGCGTGCACCGGTTGCCTCCATGGTAAGTTTTTTATCTTGCCAAACAACTTTGCGCGTACCCTCATCCGTATCTAAAGAGATGCCAAAGTCCGTACAGTTGTGCGTGGCCAGCCTATCCAAACGTGTGGTGCGAGGCGAATGCAGGGTTTGTGCAAAGCAGATGGCTTCCATGAGACTGGTTTTCCCTTGCGCGTTATCACCATAAAGCAAGGCACCCTCAGCGGGGATTTCCCAGTTGAGGGTGGGGTAGCAGCGAAAGTTTCGCAGTCTCAGGCGCAGGAGCATGTGCGGATATCAGGGCTGTAAGGGCAGCGCACGGATGGCATTCATGATTTTTCTGCCGAGGGCAAGCTGCCCTTCTCGTCCTTTGGCTTTGAGCTCTTCCGCAGTAAAGGGGATGGGGTCTCCCACGGTGACGGATATGTTGCGGAAGCGCACTTTGTTGCTGTGAATGGGCAGGGCATCGTACGCACCTTCGATGCGAAGCGGTTGCACAGGAATGTTAGAGCCGGCCAGCTTACTGAGGATAAGGCCGATGCCGGGCATGGCATCGTGGATTGCGCCGTCGGGGCAGCGGGCTCCTTCCGGGAAGATGACGATGCTGCCACCTTGGCGCATATGGCGTATCACTTTTAGGATGCTGCCGGGGTCCGGCCGCTTTTGGTCGATGGGCAGGGCATTGCAAAGCGGGAGTGCCCACTTCATGAACCAGTGGTCAAACAAGGTCTTGCGCGCCAAAAAGTGTACCGGATTTTCAAAAATAGACGCCAGCAGGGGCGGATCCAAAAAACTTTGGTGGTTGCATACATATATGCACGGGCTGCCGTCGATAAGCTTTTCCTTGTTGATTATCTTCATTTTGAAGAAACATTTGCCAAACCCTTTGAACAGGGTGTGCCCCAACAGGTATACGGGGTTCATCGATAAGGTTGCCATAATAGAATACGAGTGTGTGTGTAGTGTATGCTGTCGGAAAATTGAGGGGGAGGGGAAGTATTATGCCATGCGTTTGCGAATGTCTGCGGCAATGGCTGCAACGACTTCAGAGATGCTCATCTCGGAGGTGTCGACCAGCTGTGCATCATCTGCTTTAGTAAGCGGGGCGCAGGCGCGCGCGGAGTCTTTGCGGTCTCGCTCGGCGATGGAATCCGTTAAACCTTGGGCGGCACGGCGGGCAGCGCGTACCTCCTCCGAGGCTGTAACAAAGTATTTGTACGGTGTGTTGGGGAAGACTACGGTGCCGATGTCTCGGCCCTCCATCACAACGGGCTCTGTGGCGTTATATTCCCGCTGCTTTTCTACCAGCAGGGCGCGCACCTCCGGAATAGCCGCAATGGTGGATACGTTGTCATTGGTGGATTGCAGGGTAAGCTCTTCTCCCAGCACGCGGCCCTTGCACATGACGGTGGACACGGCCCTGTCTTTACCGAAAGAAAGGGGAATGGTGGGCAGTAAGGCCTTCACGGCCTCTGTATCTGCCGGGGAAATACCTTGTTGTAGCACATACCAAGTGACAGCCCTGTACATAGCCCCGGTGTTGATGAAAGTGAAGCCTAATTCTTTTGCAATTAATTTGGCTACGGTGGATTTACCGGATGCGGCAGGCCCGTCTATGGCAATGGCTGGAGGATTCATACACATGTAGTATACATTGTTAGGTGGCTCTTGTCTAGCAAATTTACCTGCCTTTACGCAGAGATGCGGGTAGAATTTTGAGTTGCTCTCGGTATTTGGCGATGGTTCGGCGTGCGAGGAAGATGTTTTCTGCTTGCAAAAGTGATTCGATGCGGGCATCGGATAGCGGCCGGGTGGGGTCTTCCTGTTCAATCAGCTGCCGGATGCGTTGTTTGGCGGCATCTGCGGAAATTTCGCCACTTGTTTCGGCGGAGACAGCCGTTGTAAATAGAGCCCGCAGTTCTGTAACACCACGGAGGGATTTGATGTATTTACCCCGCACAGCACGAGAGATGGTGGAAACGTGCAAGCGCGTGTCTGCTGCAATGTCTTCCATCTTCATGGGGGCTAAGGGGGCGTTACCGTTGAGAAAATAGTTTTTTTGCCGTTTTGCTATGGCTTTTGCCACAAGCAGTAGCGTGGTTTGGCGGTCTTGCAACGCACGGATGAAATCTCTCCCTTCGCGAAAGCATCGGGATAAAAATTGCCGCACTTCCGGGTTGTCGGCATGCTGCGCCATCAGCTCCCGGTATTCTGCCGATAGGACTAATTGCGGAGAGCCCTCGCGTGTAAGGCTTATTTTAAGTTCGTTGCCGTCGGCTTCGATACAAATATCGGGGGTGATGATGTGGTGCTCCGTTCGGGAGAATCCGCTGCCGGGATCCGGGTTGAGCCGGGCAATGCGGCGGGCTGCCAGTTCAGCAGCTTCTTCGTCAATATCCAGAGCATTGGCAATGTGTGCGTAGCGGTGTTTAACGAGGTCCTGCCAATGGTGTTGCAAAATACGCATGGGCAGCCCTCGGTGTTCTCCTAAGCGTTTGAGTTGCAGAATCAGGCTTTCCTGCAAATCCTGAGCCCCGACTCCGGCCGGCTCCAAATCGCACAGAATGTGCCTTGCCTGTTCAAATTGCTTGTCGGGCAATCCGGTCTCCTGCTGCACAACGGCAAGAGGCTCAGCAAAATAGCCATGCCTATCTAACCATGGGATGAGGGTTAGGGCGGCGGATTCTTGTTTAGGTGGCAGCCCGCTGCGGCGGATTTGTTCTTCCAAGTGTTCTGCCAAGCTTTGTTGGGTGCAGAAGGTTTCGATTCCGGATTCTCGGTGGTAATATGTGCCTGAGGGCTCCTCTGCCGCGTCGGGCTCGGACGGGCGAGCTTCCTCTAATGTGGGGTTGGCAGATAATGCTTCGGCAATGAGCTCCTGCAGCTCGGTTTGGTTGGCCTGCAACGCACGCATGGCAAGCTGCATAGCAGGTGTTGCCACCATGCCCTGTTGCATGCCTTGTACGATGCCGGGAGAACTCATAGCGGGTACGGGATACTTTAGTCTATGATTTTTCCTTTGTCTTTAATGACTTTTTTGAGTGCTTCCGAATCGAAGTGGTTTGCTTTACGGATTCGGTTTATCTCTGCCTTCATGGTGCGGGTTTGTTCTGCCGCTTTGAGGTGGATTTGTTCGTACAATTCACTATCATCAATCAAGAGGTAGTAGGCGTTGTAACCGGCGCGGATGTCGGCAAGAAGTGCGGTTATAGGGGCAGCCGCTGCATCGGCTGTTTCTTTGCTTTGTATTTTGCCCAGAGCCGTTCGAAGATTCCCAATATTGTCTATAAGGAGGTTAAGCTGTGCATGCCATTCTGCCTCTGTGGCGAATGGATGGATAGCCGATAAATCGTACCATTGCTCCAATTCGTGTCTTTGTGTTACAGGGGTATCTGCCGTGTTGTACAAATCCATCTTAAGGAGCATGTATGCCTTGTTATCGGCAAAAACAACGGAGAGTGTCGGATTCGTGTAATCCCACCTACGTTCCAAGATGAAAGATAAGTCCAGTTTTTGATCTGCATGGTGCAGAACAATATATTTAGCAGGCTCTTGTACAGACGCCGTAAGTTTCCACGCCGTTTCTTTAGTAAAGCCCTTGCCTCCGGTCACTTGGATTTCGTCTGCTCCATCATATGGCGTGTTTGTTATCAGCTTTGTTTTGAAATCTTCCGGCAATGGGGTAGGGGGTACGGTGTAAGATTCGGACCCCGCTATTTCTTTAGCTAACAGGGTAGAGCCGAAGTAGAGCTGCTGTTTCAGCTCTTGGTTTCTGGCTTCAAATTGCTTTGAAGCGATTTTTTTTAACTGAACTCTTGTTTTGTAATCCGTACTGTCCAGCACATGCAAAAGCTCCGGGGTGAGTATCTCGAATTGTTTTTGGAGTAAGTGTACGGCGGCATCGGCACTCTCCTTATCATGCACATTCTGAATAATTTTCAACTGGTTGGCGTAAATGCCTTTGAGGGTCTCCAAGGCTGCGGCTTGCTCCTCCTCTGTGTATTCCTTATCTTCAAGCTCATCATAATCTTCATCATAATCATAGGCGTCGGCCTGCTGTACCGGTTGCTGAGCATTAAGCGGTTGCAGTAGAGGTAAATAAAGGAAAGCCAGTGCGAATAGGGCGGGTCTCATATGCGTGGAAGGTATTGTAAGATTTTGGTGGTGTTGTGTCAATAAGTTATTCGTAAGTTACAATAATGCGGGCAATATTCGGCAGTTGCTCGCGTAGGCGTTTGTTGATGGAGGAAATGCGGTTGTGGCTTTCCTGAACATTGAGCGAGTACTCTGTAGGGATGCTAACAATGCAAAGTCTGTGTTGCCCCTGTGTGTAAAGTTGAATAGAGGTGGGCAAGGGAGCCCCCAGATGAATCATGGCTTGGCGCACTTGTTTTTCCCAGTCCGGCGGTATGTCCGGGGTGTAGGCGGGCAGCTCTCTTACATCCGGTTCTACATGTACGATAACACTTTGAGCATTGAGTTTGCGCTGTACCTCGCTACGGAATGCCTGTATGGCTACATGCCAGCCCTCTAATGTGGCGTGGGCAGGTAATTCCAAATCCGCAAAGATGATGAGTCCTTGCTCTGCCTGCATGAGCACCAGCCCATGAATACCGAATCTGTGTGTCAGGGCGATGCGCCGTATAAGTAGCTCCGGCGTGTCCTCGGGCATGGCCCCGGGCTGCATGTGGACTATGGTCTCGGCATCGGCAAAGAGGGAGGCTATCAGCTCTTCAATGGCATCGGCTATTTCGTGTGCCGTGTCTATATGCAATTCCTGCGGTACGGCAACTTCTATTTCCGTGTATACTTTCATGCCTACTTCGCGTGCCCTTAATCGGGTGACGCGATAGGCCGGCATGCGCGTTTTCATGAGGGCGAGTATTTTCTCCGCTGTTTCACTGTTCGCTTTGTCCATCAGGTTGTTAATGGCTTTTACGCCCAGTTCTCGGCAAATGTGCAAAATGAGTAATACAACGCCCAGCGAGGCCAGAACATCCGCGCGCAGCAGCAGCCAATGCAGGGTTGTGCCCTCTTGGGTAAAACCAACACACGCCGCACCCGTGATGCCCAGTAAAACCGCAGCACTACTCCAAATGTCGGACGCAAAGTGCGCCGCATCGGCTTCCAGTGCGGCACTTTTTGTTTCCTTTGCAATGCGTTTCAGCATGGCAGAGCGGTTAATGTCCACCACCAAAGAGACGATAACAACGGCAAATGCCCATATGCTGGTTTCCACATGCAAGGCTTCGGGGGAGTCGCTCAAGAGGCGATTCACGGCTTCCTTAACCACCCAAGCTGCTGTGGCCAAAAGGAGCAGTGTTTCTACTAAAGCCATAAGGTTTTCCACCTTGCCATGGCCATACGGGTGCTCATCGTCCGCCGGCCGTGCTGCGATTCTCACTGCTACCAAAGACCCCAAGGCTGCCAATAAATCCAGAGCACTATGCAGTGCTTCCGACAAAATACCCAGCGAGCCTGTTATGATTCCTACGATGAATTTCATCACCGTCAGCAGTGCGCTCCACACCACTGATGATACCGCCGCCACTGTTTTTTTCATATCCGCTGTCATCGCAAGAATTATTCTAACATGCTGCGCGGAACATTGTCAAGCCATACGCGGATATCTGTCGTGCTCCGTGCTGTCAGCATAGCATATGTTTAATGTGCAGAACAGTGTTGGCTTCTGCGTATTATTTTATTATGGGGGATACAGCCTTGTTTTATGACAAATTGTTTCAAAGTAAGGAAAAAAACGCCCATATTGAGCGATACTACTTGCATATGGGGCACTTTTGTGTTATCCTCCGTGTATCATACATCGAGTAGTTTACTCGGACAATCTGCACCACGGGGGAGGAACGATGATTCGTATCTATTCACAGTCAGAGGAAGGGATATCTCGCACGGTTGGCCTGGAAGAGCAGGAGAACCGTAAGGGAGATATTTTTTGGATAGATTTGCTCACCCCTAATGCCGAGGAGTTGGCCTATGCGGAGAAGTTGTGCGCCATAGAAATGCCCACTAAGGATGAAATGCGCGAAATTGAGGCGACTTCCCGCTTGTATTGCGAGGATGGGGGGCGTTTTATGACGACAACGGTGCTTTCCCGAGTGGAGACCGATGAGCCGATTATTGCGGAAATCACCTTCATTCTTAAAGAACGGCTTTTGATAACGATACGCCATACGGATTCGTATTCATTCCGCGTATTTTCGCATCAATTGCTGCGGCGGCAGACAACAAACCGAGACTTGGTATTTATAGGTTTGCTGGAGACATTGGTAGACCGCCAGGCAGACGTGTTGGAGCGCTTCGGTACAGAGCTGGATGCTTTGTCTAAAAAAGTGTTTATTTCTCCGCGTCGGCGCAAGGAGAAAGAGGAATCTCCGGATACGGATGACCTGCGCGATGCCTTGGAGGAGCTGGGGCGCGTGGGTGACCTCATTACGCGCCAGCGAGATGCTTTGGTGAACTTGCTGCGCATGATAACGTTTGCCGGTAACGAGGATTCGTGCATGAGCTCGCACGACAGTTTGTATGTGCCGTTGCGCCCCGTATCGCGAGACGTGAATTCGTTGTCGGAGTACGCATCGTTCCTTTCTAATAAGATTAACTTCATGTTGGATGCCGTGTTGGGGCTCATCAATATCGAACAGAACGATATTGTTAAGGTCTTCACCATCATGAGCGTTGTCTTTTTGCCGCCAACGCTTATTGCCAGCATTTTCGGCATGAATTACCGTTACATTCCGTTCCTGGATACGGAATGGGGATTCTGGCTTTCTCTTGTTTTGATGGTATTGGCAGGTGCCGTGCCGCTTATTATATTTAAACTCAAACGCTATATCTGACACACCATGATCAGCAAACGCAAAGTTGACCAACCCGAGCAGGAAATCCAAAAAGCTAACATCTTGGTAGAGGCCTTGCAGTACATGCAGTCTTATCGGGATAAAATGGTGCTCATCAAGTTTGGCGGCTCGGCTATGGATGACCCCGAGCTGGTAAAGTCTCTGATGCGAGACATTGTGGTGTTGGAGGCAATGGGGCTCAACCCCGTGGTGGTGCATGGCGGCGGCAAGGCTATTTCCAAAGCCATGACCGAGGCCGGCTTAGAAGCCAAGTTTGTGAATGGGTTGCGTGTTACCACCCCCGAGGCTATAGACATAGTGGAGCGCACGCTCAGCGGCACAATTAACCCCGGATTGGTGGAGATGATGCGCGATGCCGGCGGTAAGGCTGTGGGTATACCCGGTACCAACGTATTTGTAGGTGAGAAGATTATGGAGAAAGATGCCGAGGGCAACCCCATAGATATTGGCCGAGTAGGCCGAGTCATCGGTTCTTTGTTGTCTCGTGTGGAAGAGGCACTTTCCCTGCAAATTACACCGGTGATTTCTCCTTTGGCCCGAGAGCTTGGTACCAATAATGCTCTGAATGTGAATGCGGACTTGGCCGCCGCCGCCTTGGCCCGAGAGCTTAAACCCGTTAAGCTTATCTTTATTTCGGATGTTCCCGGGCTGATGTACGATCCGTCCGATCCCTCGACCATCATTAAGAGCATTAACCGCAAGGAGGCATACGACTTGATGGAGAAAGGCATTATCTCCGGCGGGATGATACCGAAAGTGAAGAGTGCGATAGATGCGTTGAATGCCGGTGTGCGCAAGGTGCACTTTATTGATGGGCGTTTGCCGCATACTTTGCTGTTGGAAATCTTTACGCCCGAGGGTATCGGCACGGAAATCGTGCGCGAGCAACGTTAATTTTGCCCTATGCAAATCCCGGCATCCCTTGGTGTGTTCTGTGCAGTGCGCACTCCCGAGTGCGAGCAGGTGATGCAGTATTTGCTGCAAGCCTGTGCAGATGCCGGTTTGATGGCCTATGAGTTTGGTCCCAACACAAAAAATGACCCGGTTTTAGGCACTCCGGAGGTGATTATTTGCTTGGGCGGAGATGGCACCATTTTGTCTCGAGCCGCCTATGCCGCAGAGCGCGGTATTGTGTTGGGCGGTATTAATATGGGGCATTTGGGCTTTTTAACCGCATGTGGGCGGGAATCCGTTAAAGAGCTGGTGCAGGCTCTTGCAACCGGGCTGTATGTGATAGACGAGCGCGCCATGCTGAGTGTGCAGGGAAGCGGCATGGGGGCACCCGCTGCACAGGCACCCTTGTTGGCGTTAAATGAAATCTCGTTGATGCGCGACCAAACCGGGCGTATGATAGATGTGGATGTAGAGCTGGACGGCTGCCTGCTTAACCGCTACCATGCAGATGGAGTTTTGCTGGCTACGCCTACGGGCTCTACCGCCTATTCTTTATCTGCCGGCGGGCCGTTGCTTTGGCCCACGGCAGGTGTTATTACCCTTACCCCTATATGCCCGCATAGCCTCACCAGCCGCCCCGTTGTATTACCGGATAATGTGGAGGTAACATTGCGCCCGAGAGAGCGCCGTGGCCGCGCCGGGGAGAGCCTGATCTATTCCGTAGACGGCAGAGATACACGCCCCATTGCCCTTAACGAAACCCTTACTATTAAAAAAGCACCTATATCCCTCAAACTCTTAGTCTTACCCGGCTGTGACTATGCCGCATTGGTACGCGCTAAATTAGGGTGGTGAGTCCCCTGTTAAAAAATAATGCCATGGGCAAAGATTGCGCTTGCTAAAAGGTGGATAACATGGCAAAATAGCCCATATGGCTTACCGCAAATTTTTGGTGTTTTTTATCCTGACCCTGGCATGCATGCTCGGTTGCCAGCAAGGTTTGGGAGGATACCGCAGACCCCCTGTTTATAAGTTTAAGACGGATCGCACCCCCTTGGTGCAGCGTTCTCTTAATCGTTTAGCCAAGGAGGCTAACATTAAAATACGCACCATGCCCTCCAACTCGCGTCCGCGCCGTGCCGCGAAGCGTCTTAACGTTAAATTCATCACGATTCACAGCACGGCAAACCATTCTCCTACCTCTACAGCCATGCAGCACTCCCGTGCTTTGTGCCGTGGTGCCTTTACCAACCGTAGCTGGCATTTTACCGTAGACCAGTTTATGGTGGTGCAAAATGCGCCCCTTACCGAAACAACTTGGCACGCTGGTAACAATGCCGGCAACCACAATTCTATCGGCATAGAAATGTGCGAGTGCGAGAGCAAAGGACACAACCATTTCCGCACTTGGGACCGTACGGCTAAACTTACAGCCGTGCTCATGAAACGCTTTAATATCCGTTTGCGTTATGTGGTACCGCATTACCATTGGACGCGTAAAAATTGCCCGGCTCCGTTGATGAGCAATGGCAAACCCGGGCCTAAGTGGATGTGGTTCCTCTCTCGTGTGGATTACTACTACCGCTGCATTAACAAGGGTATATCCAACCGCTGATGCCCGCAAACCACACCATGCAGTGGAACCAAGCCCTGGCAGAGTTGCCGGGGCTCACTGTTCGCGAAGCTAAGGCTTTGGAGGCTTCTTCTCTTCTTACCGTTGGCGATTTATTAATGCGGGTGCCTCGTCGTTATGAGGATCGCCGCTCCACCAAGCCGATAGCATCTCTTGTAAATGGCGAAACGGTTAGTCTTTTGGTGCATGTGTATAGTGCCGGGTGGCGTTTTTCTTACAAACGCTATTTCGAAGTGAGTGCCGGAGCAGAGGCAGACCCCTACGGTGCGAGGATTTTGTTGCGTTGGTTCAATATGCCCTATGTGGCTAAGTTGCTCGCCATGGGGATGAACTTGTCCGTATACGGTAAAGTGAAAGAGTATGGCGGAAAGTTAACGATGACCAATCCGGATTTCGAGGTCATGGAAGACGAGGATACCGGGCGCCGTTTGGTGCAGGTAGCCATGGGCGATTTGGCAGAGCCTGCAGCCCCCCCGTTGCCCGAGCAGGAGCTTGTGCATACAGCCCGCATTGTGCCCATTTACAAAGGGATATCCGGCATCCCTGCCAGAAGTTTGAGGGCGTTGGTATGGCGCGTGTTGCAGCATTTGCCGCAGCAAGTGGCCCAACCGGGGTATGATGTTGCACCCTTATACCCCTTTCGGCAAGCTTTGCAGGACATTCATTTCCCGGAAACGCCCGAGGCCTCGCAAAAGGCGCGCATGCGTTTTGCTTTGGCAGAGTGTTTTTGCCAGCAATTTACCGTAGCATGGAAGCGCCGCCGCACGCAGGGACGCGTGGGGCAGGTAACGGCCACAACAGATGCTTATTTGCAGGAGCTGCTGCAATCGCTTCCGTTTTGCTTAACGGCTGCTCAGCAACGTTGTGTGGCAGAAATCCGCGCAGATATGCAGCGTCCGCAGCAAATGAACCGCTTGCTGCAGGGAGATGTGGGTAGCGGTAAAACTTTGGTAGCATTATGCGCCATGTTATTGGCGGTGGAAAGCGGTAAAACTGCCGCCATGATTGCCCCTACCCAAATTTTGGCAGAGCAGCATTATAACAACTTTCGCCGTTTGTTGAAGGATATGGACGTGCGCTTGTCTTTGCGAACTTCCGATCGCGCAGACGACTCCGACATCATTCCCGAGGCACCCGGCTATGCAGATGCCGCACCGCGCATCATTGTGGGAACCCACGCTTTGCTGTACAAAAAAAACAGGCCGCAGAGCCTTGGCTTAGCTGTTATAGATGAGCAACATAAGTTTGGTGTAGCCCAACGTGAGCAATTTATCAACTGCGGGGATAATCCTGATGTGTTGGTGATGACGGCTACCCCAATCCCCCGTACGCTTACACTTACGCTTTACGGCGATTTGGATGTCTCCGTTATCGATGAATTACCCGCTAACCGTGGAGAAATTATTACTGCTTTGCGCACGCCCGCTCAGCTTAAGAAAATTATTGCATTTATGCGTACTGAGCTCGAGGCCGGCCGCCAAATCTATATCGTTTCTCCTTTAATCGAGGAGAGCGAAACACGCCAACAGGCCTCGGCTCTGAAGGAGTTGGAAAAGTGGCGCAGCATTTTCCCCGATGTGAATATCGGCCTCTTGCATGGCCGCCTTTCTGCTGATGATAAAGATGCTGTCATGGCTCGGTTCCGTGCTGCCGATACAAAAATTTTAGTGTCCACCACCGTGGTGGAGGTAGGGGTAGATGTGCCCAATGCCACCATTATGTTGATTAATGATGCAGATGCCTTTGGCTTATCCCAGTTGCACCAGCTGAGGGGGCGCATTGGGCGTGGGCAACACAAAAGCTATTGTATTTTGTTGTCTGCAACAAAGCCGGGCGAGCCGGGGCGAGATAAGTTGGATGTTTTGTGCCGTACGCTCAACGGTTTTGAAATTGCGGAAGAAGATTTCCGTTTGCGTGGTCCGGGGGATGTGTTGGGCACAGCCCAGAGCGGTTTGGGGGCTGTTCGGTTTGCCGAATGGCTTAGTGATATGCGCCTGATTCACCGCGCCAGCCGAGATGCCGCTGCTATTTTAGATGCGGACCCGGATTTGCGGCTTCCCGAGCATGCTGCACTGCGCGAGCTCGTTTCCCACGAAGCCGAGCAGGGGATTACCGGGTAGCTATTGCTTAAATAACATTTTTTACAGCATTTTTGCTCGCGAGAGGGGGCATATAGGTGTAAGC
This sequence comes from Akkermansiaceae bacterium, assembly GCA_015062015.1. Lineage (GTDB taxonomy): Bacteria > Verrucomicrobiota > Verrucomicrobiia > Verrucomicrobiales > Akkermansiaceae > Akkermansia. The sequence continues at coordinate 54,753 of SUVM01000001.1, forward strand.
AAATAATATGAATCGGGAACGTAGTCAAATTTGTATGACACTTCGCCCAATGAGATTGCTCTGGGGTAAAACTTGTCAAAGGAGGCGGGGTATGGTATAATGATGCTCTGTTAACTCCAAAAGCATATGTCGTTTTGCCGACCGATAGATACCAAAGGCCGCCTGATTATCCTGATTGGGATGATGGGGTGTGGTAAAACGACTGTCGGTAAGGAACTGAGCCGTTTAACGGGGATTCCGATGCTGGATATGGATACCATCATTGAGGAACAAATCGGTAAGTCGATACCCGAGATTTTTCAGGAATCCGGAGAAGCTCATTTTCGAGCACTCGAAACGGCTTTGCTGCGCTATGTAGAGTCCTCGCCCCCATTTTCCACATCATCCTTTATTATCTCGACGGGTGGCGGTGTTGTGCTTAGCCCGGTGAATCGCAGTATTTTAAGGAGGCTTGGCTTTGTGGTGTGGTTGGATGCTTCTGCTGAAGTGATAGTGGAGAGAACTTCCCGCAGCAATAACCGCCCCTTATTACGAACGGAAGACCGCTTGCAAGTGATTCAAAACCTTGCAGATAAGCGTCGCAATCTTTATCAGGAAACGGCTCACCTGCGTATCGAGACAAGTGGGCTGGATGTTTTGCCGGTGGTGGATGTGTTGCATGCCTCCGCCTCGGAATTTTTTGCTAACCCGGAATCTGCTTCCATCTCATGAATTTGACTGATAGACCCCGCCGAAACCGAAAATCTGCCGCCATGCGCGGTTTGATGAGAGAAACCTCTCTTTCTGTAGCTCATTTGATATACCCGATGTTTGTGCAGGAGGGGGAGCAAAACACGCCGATAGAGTCCTTGCCCGGCTGTACCCGCTGGTGTGTGGCAGATATTGCGGCGGAGTGCGAGCGGTTGTACAAACTGGGCATTGCCTGTGTGGATTTGTTTGCCGTGGTGCCCGAGGCTAAGAAGGATGCCCAAGGCAGCGAGGCATGGAACCCGCAGGGGGTGGTGCCGCGTGCTATTGGCGCCATCAAAGCCGCTGTGCCCGGCATGTTGGTAATGACAGATGTGGCACTGGACCCTTTTAACACCTATGGGCAGGACGGTATCGTAAAAGAGTATGCCGACGGTAGCTACGAGATTGTAAACGATGAGACGGTGCAAGCCCTGTGCCGCCAAGCTTTATGCCATGCCCGTGCCGGGGCGGATATTATTTCGCCCAGCGATATGATGGATGGCCGCGTGGCAGCCATACGCGCTGCGTTAGATGCCGAGGGCTTTACGGCTGTTTCTATTTTGAGCTATACAGCTAAGTATGCATCCGCCTTTTATGGCCCGTTCCGTGGGGCGTTGGGCAGTGCCCCCAAGTTTGGGGATAAAAAGACTTACCAAATGGACCCTGCCAACAGGCGAGAAGCCTTGCGCGAGGCTATGGCGGATGTAGCAGAGGGAGCCGATATGCTGATGGTGAAACCCGCCACCATGTATTTGGATGTGATTGCCGCGCTTAAAGAGAACACGCATTTACCGATAGCCGCTTACCATGTGAGTGGGGAGTATCTGATGATTAAGGCCGCTGCTGCTTCCGGCTGGTTGGACGAGCGTAGCTGTATGCTGGAATCTTTGCTGTCTATACGCCGTGCCGGGGCAGATATGATACTCACCTACGCTGCACCGCAGGTTGCGGAGTGGTTGGCAGAGAATTCTGCCTTAAATTAACTTGTCAAGCGCGGTTTAACGTAGTATTATAACAGGCATGGGAATCTTTGATTTTTTACGCGGTTGCTTTGAGATAGTTGTACTGTGGTTTATTTTTTACCAACTGTACCGCGCGTTCAGAGAATCCCGCGCGGCAGCTATTCTGGCAGGTTTGGTGGCCATTGTAGCGTTGGGTGGTGCTCTTTTGGAGCTTACGCGTGCCACGGTATTGCAAAGTATTGCCGGTTCTATTTTGGGGCCGGGCACTTTGTTGGTGATTTTGTTTCAACCGGAGCTTCGCACCGCCCTTGCTAAATTAGGCTCTCACCGTGTGCTGGGTAAGTTGTGGAAACAGGAAGAAAACCAGGATTTTGTAGCCCGTATTTGTAATTCCGTTTCCTATTTGGTTAGCAAGCGTTATGGTGCGCTCATTGCTATTTCCCGCAGTAATAAGCTGTCGGAGTACGCTAAAACCGGTACTAAGTTGGATGCCGTTTGTTCCCGCGAATTGCTGGGTACCATTTTTCACCCCAAAACCCTGTTGCACGATGGTGCGGTTATTATTAATAACGAGCGCATTGTAGCTGCCGGTTGTATTTTGCCTGTTACGGCAAAAGAGCTTAAAGACCGTTCTTTGGGTCTGCGCCATCGTGCCGGCATTGGCGTGGCAGAGCTCTCCGATGCAGTGGTTATCATCGTGTCGGAAGAAACCGGCAATGTTTCTTTGGTGGTGGGTAATATGATGCAGCGGGATATTTCCGTAAGCATGCTTTCCACCCGTTTAACAGAACTTATTTATCACTATACCAGCCATGAACCGGATAATAGAACGGATGCGGCCTAAAGTGCTCCGATTTTGTGTAAAGTTTGCCCGCAATTGGAAACCGAAGCTCATTACACTGGCTTTGGCCATTTTGGTGTGGGTGATTGTTAAGTACAGCTCTTCGGATGATTACTCTTGGGATGCTGAAGATCCGCGTTTGGTTATCCCTGAATAAATAGAGCAACCGTATTGCGTATGAAACATTATTTGATTGCCGGGGCCGACCAGGGAGTTGGTAAAACTTACGTTATTTGTGCGTTATTGCGTGCGTTGAAGGCAGCCGGAGTATCCGCTGCCGGGTTTAAGCCGGTAACTTGTGGGGACCGTACCGAAGTGCGCGAAATGAGAGACGCCATGCAAGAGCCCACGCTGAGTCTGGAGCTGCTTAACCCCGTGTATTTGCGTAGCCAGGCAGACCCGCAGACGGCTGCTATGTTGGAGCGCACGGCCATAGAGGTAGATGCCTTGGTTACGGCTTGGCAAAGCCTGACGCAGAAATATGACATTGTTTTAACGGAAGGCTGCTATGGTTGGCTTACTCCGTTGGCCCCCGGCGTTACCATGCAGGATTTTGCGCAACGCCTTGGCGTGCCGGTACTGCTGGTGTTGGAAAACCGCAAGGGGGCTGCATCCTTGGCGGCCTTAACG
>SUVM01000096.1 GCA_015062015.1 Akkermansiaceae bacterium
GTCGTCTGCCGTCAGCTCGGAGTCGGAGATATCTTTGCCGTAGCGCTCGTGCTTAAGGGTGTGGATGACGCTCTCGAACGGCTCCAAATCCTCGCCCTCATCTTTCTGCACACCCATCACCACGTCTCCGTACATCTGCACAAAGCGGCGGTAGCAATCCCATGCAAAGCGGGGGTTGCCGGTGGCGATTGCCATAGCCTCCACCGTCTCGTCGTTAAGACCAAGGTTCAGGATGGTATCCATCATACCGGGCATGGACTCGCGAGCCCCCGAACGCACGGAAACCAGCAAAGGCATGGCTGCGGTGTCGCCAAACTTGCGCCCCACATGCCCCTCCATCTTGGCTATACCCTCGTGCACCAAGCCATCCAGCTCGGCGGGGTATGTTAAACCGTTCTCGTAGTAATAGGTGCAAACCTCTGTCGTAATGGTGAATCCCGGAGGCACCGGCAAACCAATACGAGCCATTTCTGCCAAATTGGCACCCTTGCCACCCAGCAGTGCTTTCATGCTGCCATCTCCATCGGCAGCTCCGCCACCGAAATGATAAACTATTTTATCCATATCAATGTATTTGTAAACTTGAAAAAACGTTATGTTTGAGGGTTAGATTAACATATTCTCCCCCCCGTTCGTCAAGCACAATCTCGTGCTTAAATCCCTTTATGTCACGACTTTTCGTCATATAAACTTTGATATTGACAACTATTGCCATATTTTACATTATAACCCGATGGTTCACCGCCTATTATATTCAATGTACAAACTCTGAGAAAACGGCTCAAATAAAAAAATGACAACAATAGGACTTGTCATAAGAGAAAAAACATGTTTAACTTCGAGAAGTGATTTCCCGTTCAATCAGCAACCGTTGCTATAAGCACTCATATAACATGAGCGCTTATTATTGCAGCTATTGCTATTATTATTAAAACGCCCACGGGAAGCAGCCCCGCGCATCATGCGGGGGTAGACATCAGACAAAATTCAAACAATCGCATGCCGCTTTAGCTTCCCCAAGCTGAAGCGGTTTTCTTTTTTTAACACTTACACTTATTCACACCATGAATCTTCAACACATAACAAAAAGGCCATTCATCAAAGTAACTGGGCAAACAAATGCCGGTTTGGCAGATTGCGCCATGGCATTCGGGGCTCGAATGCTGTGCTTCATCTTTGACCGTTTGAATCCACGAGCCATATCCCCCGAGCGCGCATCCGACATTCCCTCCCATAACATTCAACGCGTGGGAATATTTCATGAAAGCAATGCAGATGAGGTGATGCAGATTATGCAGCAAGCCAGACTGGATTTTGCACAAGTAGCAGACAAGTTCAGCACAACGGATGCGGAAAGAGTCGGAGCGCAGCACATTATTCGCGAGCTGCGGATGGCCCGCGAGACCTCAATAAGCTACATGCAAATGCAGATTGATGAGTGGTCAGAACATTGCTCATTCTTTTTGTTAGTTATTGATGGCAATGACATCAAACAAGCGACAGCATTGCATTTCAAAAAACCATGGATATTATGCATTGATAAAGCCTCGGCAAGCATGACAGAAGCCCTCAGGAACTGTAGACCGGATGGTGTAGAATTAGCCGACAGTGTGGAAGAAGCTCCCGGCATACAGAATGCAGGCAAGATATTGCAAGCAATTGTAGAATTGGGGTAATAAAACTATATCCTCATCCTGTTACGTACAAGCCTCAAAGATTAGGGAAAGGTGGTCTAAAAAGTCAAAGCACCATTTTACGGAATTTGTTTCATTATTTGCTTGTATTTTTCAATCATATACTATAAAACTAAATCAGTTATTCAAACACATCTTATCCCCCCATCATGAAGCGGCTCCTCCCCCTTGTACTATTTTCTCTGTTCCCCTCTGCCCTCTCGGCAGATGAAGCGGCGGATGCCCTCATACAGCAACAAATTGAGCTGATGCACGGTATATCAAACAAAGAGCAGGCGGATGTGGCAGCACCGCTTCTGGCGGGATTTGAGCTGCCGGATAACGCATCTGATACGGCAATAGAGGGATACCAAGCCGCGTGCGATGCCCTGCCCTATCATTACTACGGCTCGGCCCAATTGGCAATCGCCATGGGGGTGGATGAAGAAGATGCCGCGCAGTGTGCCCAGCTGCCTGTGCCGGTTACGCCGCAAATCTCGGCTGAGCTGGCGGAGCGCATGCAGCGCAGCTTTGCCCTGCTGCCGCCAAGCATACGCAAGGGGGTAAGCGGAGGCCCCGGTTTCACCCGCGAAACGGCTTGGGTATGCACGGCCCCACGCCCCGCAGATACCGAATTTGAGGATAAATCCACCTTTTTCTGCCCCGAGGCGCTCTTGGGCAATAGCACGCTCATCTCTCAAGAGTCAAAGGAGATAGAGGGCAAGCACTATGTGGGCAGCACCATTGCTGTGTTTCACCGTGGGCAAAAGTATGAAATCACCGTATGGCTGGATACCACCGCAGCCCCTGTATACACAGAAGATCTTGCCGAATACGGCCCGAGCGCAGAAGAGTTAGACACCGCCACATTGTGCTGCAACCAACGTAAGCTCGCCATTTTGCAGGGGGTGAAAGACCGCGCCGCTGCCGACGCCGCCGCAGATGAACTGGAGGATTTAAGCGCTACCGCCCACAGCACCACCGCAAGCGAGCAAATACTGGATGCCTGCGAACCCATCTACGAGCTCTGCCATGCAGAAGAAGAGAGCTTAGCCCAGCAGCACTACTACGGCTCCACCCTGCTGGCAACACACTGCGGCGACCCTTGGGGGACCTACGAGCGCCGTGAGCTGACACCGGAAACCGCGCAGAAAATTGCCGCCATCATGCAAACAGCACTGCACAATTCCCCATACAAGCAGCACAAGGGTATCCTCGGCGGGCCGGGCTTTACCCAAGATACCGCCCGGCGCATCCCCGCTGCCGCATGCATAGACTGTATTCAAAACCCCGCCATGGACCGCACGGATGCCATCAATGCCCTCACTCATAACCTGCTGGCCCCGGTAAGCATCATAGAATGTGAGGATATCACCGGCCCCGGTGTGCAGAATGGCCGTTATTACGAAATCCACCACATGCGCGCGCTGCTGGAGGGCAAAGTGTACCACTACGACATTTGGCTGGATTATAGCGATGGGCGCCTCATACCCAGCGATGCCGAGCTGCGCGACAATGAGAAGCAATACACCCAAGCCCTTGCCGCCCGTCTGGAGCTGCTGCGCAGCGTGAAAGACCGCGCCACGGCAGATGCCGCCGCTGCTCACTACCAAGAGGCACAAGTGCCCGAGCTGCTCCCCTACAAGCCCTTGTTCCCCACAGATACGCCCCCGGCATATAAGGAGATTCAAGCGCAGCTCCATACTGTAAAAAACGAGCTCAGAGAGCAGAATTGCTACCAATCCACCGCCCTTAAATTGCTACTGCGCTATCCCAAAGACGGCTTTACGGATGCAGAGCGCCACCAGGCACAGGCAGCACACGAGCAAGAATGCTTAGCCTACATTCAACTCTTGCAGCAGGTATTACCCACGGTTACAGACCACGCCACGGCCATGGCCGCCGCCCGCACCCTCAGAGCCCACGGGGGGAACACCCGGTACTCTCACCTGAGCCTGCTGCGCGCCCCCGACCTCAAAGATAAAACTGATACCGCTACTCCCCTACACCTCTTGCACTGCATCCGCCAGGAAGGCTACTACGGCTCCGTAGACCTTGCCGGCATTTTGGAGGAGCGCATCGGCCCGAGCGGCCACCCCTCGCTACTGCAACAATACGACCCGGCCGAAACGGCTCTTCAGCTTCTCGATACTGCCTGGGCCTTATCAGAGGTGGAACAAATGCTGCGCAGCAACCTGCAACGCTCTCCCTACGACCTGCACCACAAAATCAGCGGCGGCCCCGGCTTTACCAAAGAAACCGCCTGGCAAATTCCCTTGGAGATGAATATGCTTTGGCCCTCTCCCAATGCAGAGGGATATGATAACGCCGCCAACATGTTTGACGACATCCTCTTTAAAGGCATCAACACATACGGAGAAACCCGCAGCGGGGTGCTTGATGGGCGGTATTACGAGGTACACCCCAGTTGCGTGCAAATAGACGGCACAGAATTTATCTGCGATGTTTGGATAGATTGCACTGCCGGATACGATGTGCGCACCGATGAAGAAAACAAAGCCGCCATGGCCGATTTTGAGCAGAAAATGAGCCAACGCCTCGAGCTGATGAGCACCATTCACAACCGCGAAACCGCTGATGCTGCTGCCGAGAAACTGCACCAAATGGGCCACTTTACCCTACCGCAAGAACATCAAACACCGCTCTGCCTCAAACCGACACAAGATGATAATCTCTCGGAAAAATCTCTCGCAGAATACAACCGTCTGCTCGCAGAGGATTATTTCGGTTCACGCAGCCTGTTCTTCTACTTCACCCATCCTAGTGTACTCGTGCAACCATCGTATGCCGACAAGGTTAGCCCCGAAGAAAAGCAAGCCCTCAAGGCCCGTCAGTTTCAACGCACGCAACAATTTGTGCAACTGCTGGAACAGGAGCTCCCCCTTGTGAACAACCAAGCCACCGCCATGGCAGCAGCCCGTAGCATCGCCCAATGCTGCCATGAGTTCTTATATCTTGATGATTTTTACGATTTTCATGAATATAACAACTCTGCCGAAATCCCCTGCGATTGGCAAGCCCTGCGCACCCATGTACAGCGCATCGTCAAGGCAGATTATTATGGCTCCGTCGATTTGGCAGATATCCTGATTAAAGTGGAGTTTCACTTTTTGTACGACTGATTGCGGAGATATTGCCCGCTCAATTTCGCGCGCCCCGCAACCGCAGGGTGCCGCAGTTTGACTTTGTCACGGGGTTTAGCCTCCCCGGCGTTAATCCTTTTTATCCCACTCGTTACCCATTGTTTATAAGAATATAAGAAGCGGTATAAAATTTTCCGCAATAACATTGCGAAAAATCCGCAGCATTACTGCGGATTTTTCCAATCGCCTCACAACTTACTCTATTTGTAGCAGTTACGAACGGAACAAATTTTCAGTTGCTTCAGAAATAAGCTCATGAGCGCGGCGCACATCCTCGCCATGGGTGTTACCTTTACTGCGGGCAACGGTAAAGATGGCACGCAGCCGGGCATTAAGTTTATCAATAATCGTCTGCGCCTCGGGTGTACCAATGGCCGCGGCACGCTCGCGGAGGATGCGTATTTTTTCCGCATCTTCAATACCGTCTCTCAAGCGCTCGAAACGAATAGAGCTACACGCACCGGGATACACCAAAAAGCAATCCCCGGAAGGCCATTTACCGAAGTCGGTACAGCGCAGGGGGTCTTCATTCCACGAATTATAAGCCCATCGCAAGAAACCATCCAACCCGTTGGCCGCCACAAACAAGCCAATCCACTCTGCCTCTGCGGGCGGCGAGAAAGTGAAGGTATTAGGCTTTTGCGGGTGCAGACACACATAAACAGTCGTCTTGTTCCCCAGGGCTTTACGCTCTGCCAACAACTCTCCCATCACACTATCGGCATGGGTAATCACAACCGAAAGATCATACACCTCGCCGGTAAAAGCGGACGGTTTATCCACGGCAGAGACAACGCGCAGCTCGGGCGCATAGCGGTCCACCATAGCCTTGGCAGCGCGCGCCATGTGGTCCGGGCGTTCATCGAGGGCAATACATGTTTGGTGCAACCAGCCTTTTTGCAACAAATGCGCACGGAATGCGGAGAGGAAAGGCCCCCATGTTTGCTCCCATACCGGGGAGTTGACATCCAGCTTAATAAACTCGTACTTACCTGTAGATTCATTCAGATAACGCACCTTCATATGCCAAGGCACCATAGTGTAGCAAGAAATTTGCTCCGTAATGCCAATCTCATTCATCATGAAGCTCACCCAAGCATCAAAGGCGGAAAAATCATAGCGCCACGCACCATCCTTGCCCTTAATCCACTCAATATAGGAGGGAAAATCATCATGCGTCTGCCCATTCCAGGCTTCATCCAACAGGGTACAGGTAATAACTTTTTGCCCGGCCTGTGCCAACATGCGCATATAGGGACGCATGGCTTCAAAATGCTCGGCGCTCCAGGGTGTCACCTTATGCCATCGGGCAATACTTTGCGGCTGCTGCCAAAGGTCCAAGTGAAACTGCCAATCCTTCGGCGCAGGCAACACCCCTTGCTCTACCACAAGCTCCACAGGTATTTCTACCGGGGCCACCACACCGTAGTAAGGCTTGCCCACATAGCCACCGTTCATCTTCAACGTACCTCGGTATACACCCGGTGCCGCATCTGCGGGAATATCCAGCTGCACCATAAAAGCATGCGGGGCATTATTACCGGGAAAAGCATCCGCATACAACCTTCCGTTACCCAACACATCGGCAACCCACTTGCCATGCGCCTTTGTTGTACCCACCCCGTAACAGCGGGGCTGCAACGCAGCATGCCCCCCCTCCGGGCTCAGCGCAGAACATTGAATCCCCCCCGGGCGCCCACCCCATTTGGCAATAAACACCTCCGACCACGCCACCACCTGAGCACTCACTCGCTCCCCGCGCCACCCCCGCAAACGCACGGCATCCTGCGTTTGCTGTGCCGTTGGCAGCTCGCCCGCCACCAAGCGCTCGTTGTCTTTTAACACCACCATATGAGGTGCCGGAATCTCTGCAGCCACAGCTGCCGCACACATCAGCGGAAGAGATAATAAGAATTTCATCAGTAAAAATTGACAGCTTTTTTTTAACAAAAGAGAGCAGAACCACCGCTAGGGCAGCCTGCTCCCATGAAATAAAAAATAAGAGGGTTCCGAATCAGAACACGTTATCAAACAGCTCCTCCGGTTTGAAGAAGCGCTTCACCTCAACTTCGGCACTCTCGGGAGAGTCGGAAGCGTGGCAAATATTGAGCATGCTGTTCGTACCGAAATCACCGCGAATCGTCCCCTTATCGGCCTTCATGGAATTAGTGGGCCCCAAAATTGTACGCACACGGGTAATAACACCGGGGCCGCTCAGCACAAGTGCCACCACAGGGCTTGTTTGCATAAATGCAGACAACTTGGGGAACAACGGCTCGCCGTCTATCACCAAATCTATAATATGCCCGTAATGCTCGCGCAGAATCGCATCATCCAGCTGCATCATCTTCATGCCACGCAGGCGGAACCCCTCTGCCAGCAAACGTTGCAAAATAACACCCGAGAGATTTTTACGCACGCAATCCGGCTTAAAAAGAATCAATGTTTTTTCGTCGTTCATAGTAGACTTGTTCTGTTTGTGTGCCATCAATTTACCCCTTTCGCACCTCCCCTGTCAAGCGGAAAATTCATAAGAGTTGACAGGAATCCGCCGAAATCGTGTACCAGCGAGATTGCGGCGGCTGTTGCCAGCCGCCGCAATGGAGATTAGATTAGAAGTTGATGCGGTAACCCACCGTGCCGTTCACATTGGTGTAACCGCTGCGCAGCTCGGCAGAGACGTCGAAGAAGATGGTACCATCATTCACATTACCCACGGGGATGGAGAGCCCGGCTCCAAGCTCTACACCAAAGGCCCCCAACTCCGCGCTTTCCACAGTGGCGCTGCGGCTGCCGCCCAAGAAGGCTACATCGGCCTCGCTGCTGCGGTCCCCCACATCAAACTTAGCCAGTGCGCGTGCCTCGAATACGGAGGTGCGGTTGAACAGGTTTTCGCCCACCACGGCCTGCATGCGCCCACCCACACCAAAGGTGATGGTATCGAGCGTTTGGTCATCCACCTTCAGCGCAGCATCGCGCCCGGTTTCCTCGTAACCGCTTACGGTAGTGTGGCGGTAGGCCACATTGGCCACCAACTGGCCGCCTACGTTACCGTCGCTATCCAAGGTGTAAGAGCGTGCCACCTCGTACATCAGGCCAAAGGCCGTGCCGTCGGTGTCTCCCTCTGCCATGTAGCTGCCGCCGGCATGGCTCACGGTGCGCTCGTAGGTGGCATCCATCTTGCCTACGGTGGCCACAAAGGTGTGGCTCCATGCACGTTTGGTATAGCGGGCAAAGGCAGAGACGTAATAGGTGTCCATGTCGCCCTCCAGCATATCCGGGCCGTCCGTCGTTAAATCGCCGTACATGGCGGTTACAGCCATGCCGAGGGTAAGACCGGGGTTTACATCCACATCAAAGCCCACGGTGCCGCCCCAGCTATCCAGCGTGTAACCGGGCATGGTACCGTCTTTATCCAGCTCGCCTCGGTTCCCCTCTGCATTAATCCATGCGTTGAAGTAAGGCATACCTTCATTCACCACGCAGGGGTTAACCCCCATGGTGGTGGTGCGGTTGCGGATGGCGCGCAGCTGGCGCTCCACA
>SUVM01000097.1 GCA_015062015.1 Akkermansiaceae bacterium
CCCGAGGACTACCTTCCGTTGATTATCTCCGCCTCAAACTCAGGCAGCTAACCTCCCCGTCATTCACGCGACTTTTTTGACGCAGTGCCGCAAAAATTGGGTTCCGCATGCTTTTTATATGTTTATGATGTCGGTAGCCCTTATTTCGTTCTAAATAATAAATATCATGCTATTTTTCTATGATTTTGGGGTTTTGCAAGTATATAAAAATGCCGCTCGGGATACCCCGAGCGGCCAATGAATGGAGAAATAGTAAAAGGGCGTATTAGTTGTTGTACATTTTGGTGTAGTACTCGTCTGCCATGCGGTCGGAGTTGAAAGCAGGGCTGATGTCGCTCATGGCATTAAATACGCAATCCAACCAAGCGTCTTCGTTGTCGTAGTAGAGCGGGAGGATTTTGGACTCCAGGATGTTGTAGAAGTTATCGCGGTCGGAGCGGTCGCGAGCTTCCGGGGTAAGGCCGTGTTTGGCTTCCGGTATCATGAAGCAGTTTTGCCCGTCGCGGGCGAATTCTCGCACCCAGCCGTCGTTGGTGGAGACGGTGAGCGAGCCGTTCATGGCGGCAGACATACCGGAGGTGCCGGAGGCCTCTCGGGTAACAACGGGGTTGTTCAGCCAGATATCGGAGCCGTTTTTGAGCAAGCGGCTCAGGCCGAGCTCGTAGCCGGTCAGCACGGCGCAGCGCGGGTAGTGCTCGCTGAGTTTGTTGAGCTTGTTGAAGATATCCACAGCCGCAAAGTCCGTGGGGTAGGGTTTGCCGGCCCAAATCATCTGTACCGGGCGGTTGGTGCGCTGTAACATGCGCTCGAACATGACCGGATTCTCCGTAATGAGCGCAGGGCGCTTGTAGGCGGCAAAGCGGCGTGCCCATACGATGGTAAGGGTGTCTTGGTCAAACAAGTGCCCGGTTTGCTCGCCCACTACTCGGAATAATTCTTTTTTGAGGGCACGCTTGCGGTTCTTAAATGCTCTTTTGTCTCTTGCTTCAAAAGCCTCTGCAAGCTCCGGGTCTTGCCAGTAGCCCAGGTTTTGCGCGTTGGTGACGTGGGTGATGGGGCAAATATCGCTGTAGCCTTGCCACATTTGGCGGGAAACCTCGCCGTGCAGCTCGGAAACACCGTTGGCCATGTGAGAGAGCCTCAGTGCGGCAAGGGTGTAGTTGAAGGTTTGCTCGTGCGGGTCAAGTTTGAGCATAGCACGCACCTGTTCCAGAGAAAGACCGTCAAAGAAGGAGAAGTTGGCCATGAGGTTGATGTCCATTTTCTCATTACCTGCTTCTTCGGGGGTGTGGGTGGTGAATACGAAACGCTTGCGCACCTCGTCCACATTACCGCCGTTGCGAGCCAGCATGTTGAAAGCTGCGCCGATGGCGTGTGCCTCGTTCATGTGGTAAATTTCGGGCTCTACGCCCAGCTCTTCGAACAAGCGTGCGCCGCCTTGCCCCAGTACAATGTACTGAGAAATGCGTGTCATCGGGTTAGAGTCGTACAGGCGTTGTGTGATGGAGCGGCTGATGGCATCGTTCTCCGGTACATCGGTGCTCAGGAAGAACATGGGGGCCGTGCCGAATGTCTCCGGGCGCAGGTAATAGGCCTTAACCCATACAGGGGCGTTGCAAATGTGTATGAGGAATTTGATGTTGTGATCTTCCAGGAAACTGTACTCCTTGCGGCGGTATTGCACGGCCATCGAGCCGTCTTCCGCGCGTATTTGGTTGTAGTAACCGTACGACCACAGAATGCCCACGCCAACCAGGTTCTGTTTCAGCGACCCCGCAGAGCGCATGTGCGAGCCGGCCAGATAGCCCAAACCGCCGGAGTAAATTTTGAACACGTTGTCAATGGCATACTCCATGCAGAAGTAGGCTACGGATTTGCTGTATTTGGGGTCTATCTCGTACGGGTGGGCGTACTGAGCCGGAAGAAAAGAGGAGGTACTCATCTTTTTGATTGTTGATTGTATTGTGTAAAGATTGCTTTTCTTGCCCTGCGTGCAGATGACACCGGGCTGAAATTCATCTTTTTTATACACTATCTTTTTCTCTCCGAAAAGAAAAAAATCCAGCGGTGACGCAGAATTCGCGCTTTTTTTTGTGTTATTTTATCCCGCCGGCTCTTTTAACTTGCCTTAATTATTATTTCTTAACAGAAAAAATTACACTTGTGAGGAAAATTGTTGCGCCGAGCCCTCGGAGTCGATTCGTTGCACCAGCTCAAACAAATTTAACCCGGATATGTCTCCTTGCTCTGCAAAGTCGAGAAACTCTTCCAGCGCCGTGGCCAGTAACTCTGTGCGGGTGTTGTGGCTAAGCGAGATGAGGGCATCATCCAGGCGATTCATCTGTACTTGGGAGCAGCGGAAGGTGATGGTGTGTTGTTTCATAACAGGCTCAGATTAACATTTTTTTGCGCTTCATCAAGTAGAGTTGGGCGTAAATCGCCTAATTCATATGGAATAGGTATGAATAATGTGATACGATACGCTCGCCATGAAAAACATGCGAAACATTACGAGATTCACCTACGAGTTCACTTCTTTTCAGGGGTGGAGGGTTACACTGTGCCGCAACCAATTGCATTTTACCCGTTATTTTCCGGATAAGCAATACGGTGGAGAGGCTGCATCTTTTGAGGCAGCCGTAGCTGTTCGGAACAAGGTGTTGGCAAAATTGCGAGAATACCCGGGCGACCCGGCCCGAGCCTTTGCCGAGTGTCGGGATGCCGCACCGGCAAGCCTGTATCCCAAGGGGCTGCGCCCCGGCAAGGGGAGTGCCGCCTGAAAGTATGGGCTTATCGGCAAAAATGCAATAAGCATATATCGCCGTCGGTCTGTAGGGCGGCCGCAGTGGTTGCCTGCAGACCGAGGGCATTTAAGGTGCAAATAAAGCTGTTGTGGCAGTGGTGTATATGGTAGCCGTGGGTCACATGGTCGTGCCCGCGGAACATGCCGGCAACGCGGTGCCCGGTTAGCCTTTGGTGCAGCGAAAAATAGGCTTCTATATCTGCTATGCCTTGCCGTGTTGCGGCAAAACCACGGCTGGGGGGAGTGGATGGTGCCTCCGTGCGGAGCAGTGCCCGCAGACAATCGTCTCTGCAGGGGTAGAGAAGGTGCTCCGGCAGGGCTGCAAAAGGGGAGGAAATGGGCCTTTGCGGGTACAGAGCCTCCAGTTGGGCCTGGTTGTCTGTATGTGGGGGGCAGGCATGTGCAAAAATAAAGGCGGAGTCCGGTTCGTTGGGCAGTACCCCTAAGAGCTCGCCGATGTAGGGAGCGGTTCTTGCTAATTCTATGGCCGCTTTACCAAGGCAGAGCGCATTGGCTGCACGCCCCTGTTTGCTGAGGCAGTTGAGTTTGTTGGCCGTGTCTGCCGGGGTAACGGCAGAGTAAAAGAAACCGCCGGGGAGCACGTCTAGTGCCAAATCGTGGTTGCCGCAAAGGTAGCTCAGGTCAAATTCTGCCGGGGTTTGCTGCATGAGTGCCTCTTCTACCAGTGCTAATATGGCAAGGTCTTTGCGTCCTCGGTCTATGCAGTCTCCCAGCAAAACAAAATGGGGCCTTTTGTTGTTTGCCGTTGAGCAAACATGGCAGATGATGGCCAATAGTGTGTCGAATTCTCCGTGCGTGTCGCCAATAAACACATAGGTGCTATCTGCCTTTGCTTGCAGCAACAGTTGCTCACCGTCTGCGCGGTTGCGTGCCCATGCGCAAAATTGCTCCGCGATATCGATTTGGGTGCAGAAGTCGGTGTAACGGCCGTATAGCCGTTGCCAAAGTTCTGTTTGTTGTATGGCGGCCAAAGGCGGGGCCTCTATGCTCCGAAAGGCGGACGTTTGCATGGGAGACCGGGGTGGGGTTAGGGGGTGGAACCTGCAATTTTTTGCCATAACCCGGCCGGGGGCATCTTGCCGCAATCGGCATCTGTTATGAGGGTGTCGAGAGCTAAGTTGCAGTGCCATTCTTCGGAGAAGGGCTCGTCCGGGTTATCTGTAACCTCGCAAACGGAGGTGCCTAAGTGGGCTTCTTCCATTACCTCGGCCATAGCCACATAGAGCTTGGCATCTTGCGTCCGGATAAAAAGGCGTGTGGGGAAGCAGCCGTCACCATCCATGAGGTGGTAGGTGGCTTGGGTGTCTTTCCAATAATAGCCGGCGTTGTACAGCCGGTCGCGGAAGCTTTGTGTGCTTTCCTCATACACGGCGTACTCGGGGATGCTGCAAATCTGTTGTGCCAGCAACTGCTTGTCCGCCTCTGTCAGCACGCTTAGTGTTGCAGGGGGCTGCGGCACAGGCTGTATACCGCTGCAGCTGCAAAGGAGCACAAGGCTTATCAGAAGTGTTCGGTACATAGGCAAGGTGGGGGTGGGGGGTAAATAATTTCTCCATCCCGGCCGCTATGGTCTGTACCGGCTTTCGGGATGGAGAAATGTAGTTGCCAAGCTATTCAGAGTGCGGGCTGCCGGTCGATGCGATTTTCTTCTTTCCAGAATTTTTCCAAACCGTAGAAATCGCGTACTTCTTCCGCCATGATGTGTACCATGACATCGATGTAGTCTAACACGGACCACATGGCTGCGGGGGTGCGCTCTGCATAGGCGGGGGAAACTCCGTGTTTTTCGAAAATCTCCTTATCGATTCCGTTGAGCACGGCGCGCAGGTGTGGGGTGGAGGTTGCGGTGCAGACAATGGCAAAGTCTGTAATGGAGGAGGTGCCGCGCAAATCATATACGGCGATGTTGGCTGCTTTTGTTTCTTCTGCAGCAGTAGCGCAGGCAAATGCTAGTTCTTTGCTGTTCATATAATAGGTAAGGTGGTGTAGAGATGGATTAGATGCGAGGTTGCGCTTTTTCTTCCGCCTCAACCTCTCCCGGTGCCGGGGGGCAGTCGTCCGGGGTCTCCAGATCGGTGGGAGCCTCGGGCTCTTCGGGCATGGGGGGTGGCAGCTCTTTGGTGGGCGGGTTTTGCATGGTGCCGGTTTCCACCAGCTCGGTAATGTGCTCGCCGCTGAGGGTTTCGTACTCGATGAGCTTGTCTGCCACCAACAAAAGCTTGTCCTTATTTTCCGTAAGGATGGTGAGGGCTCGCCGGTAGTTCTCTGTTACGATGCGTTGAATCTCCTCGTCAATAATTTGTGCTGTACGCTCGGAGTAATTGCGCGTGGTTTGGGAGATATCCCGAGCCAAGAACACCTCGTTATGGTTGGTGCCGTATTCGATGGGGCCAAGCTTCTCGCTCATGCCATACACGCATACCATCTTGCGGGCTATGGCCGTGGCTTGCTGTATATCCCCCCGGGCTCCGCCCGAGACATCGCCAAATACCACTTGCTCTGCGCAACGGCCACCCATGGCCATGACAATGTAGTCCAGCAGCTCGCTCTTGTACTCGCTGTGCTTGTCTTCATCGGGCAGCATCATGGTTACACCCAGTGCCGGCCCACGCGGTATGATGGTCACTTTGTGCAGCGGCAGCGTTTTAGCCAAGTTCGTCTTCAGCAGGCAAAGGGCGTGCCCGGCCTCGTGCACGGCTGTGTTGTATTTCTCTTTGTCGGTAATCTCCAAAGAGCGGCGCTCGCGGCCCCAACGTACTTTTTCTCGGGCTTCCTCCAAGTCTGCCTGCAGTACGGTGCTTTGGTTTTTGCGGGCGGCAATAAGGGCTGCCTCGTTTACCAAGTTGGCAAGCTCGGCCCCGGAGAACCCGGTGGTAGCCTTGGCAATCGGGGTGAGGTTGACGCTCGGGTCGAGCTTAATCTTGCGAACATGAACTCGCAGAATCTGCTCTCGCCCGGCGGCATCCGGCAGGTGCACCATGACTTGGCGGTCAAAGCGGCCGGGACGCAACAGGGCGGGATCCAGCACGTCTACTCGGTTGGTGGCTGCAATGACTATGACGTTCTCGTTGGGGGTAAAGCCGTCCATCTCCACCAACATGGCGTTGAGGGTCTGCTCTCGCTCATCGTGCCCGCCGCCTACACCGTGGCCGCGATGGCGCCCCACGGCATCAATCTCGTCGATGAAGATAAGGCAGGGGGAGTTCTTCTTGGCCTCGGCAAACATGTCTCTCACGCGGCTGGCGCCCACACCTACAAACATCTCCACAAAGTCCGACCCCGAAATGGTGTAGAACGGTACATCCGCCTCGCCGGCAATGGCTTTTGCCAATAGGGTTTTACCCGTTCCGGGCGGGCCTACCATCAGTACACCCTTGGGTATGGTGCCGCCTAAATTGCGGAATTTTTTGGGATTGCGGAGGAATTCTACAATCTCCCACAGCTCTTCTTTGGCTTCGGAGATACCGGCTACGTCTTTGAAGGTGATGTTGTTGCTGGCGGGGTCCAGCAGGCGTGCGCGGCTGCGGGCAAACTTCATGGCACCACCGGCACCGCCGCCCTGCGCGCGGAAGAGGAAGATGAGGATGAAGATGATGATGATAACCGGCAGGCAATTAATAAGGATAGCTTGCCAGGTGTTGCTTTCAATCTTGTGTGTAAAGCTGTTGCCCAGCAGTTCTTTAATTTTGTCTCCTTGCAAAGAGGTGTGGAAGTTAACGATAACCGGCTCTGTCTGCTTTGTATCTACCTGTGCAAGCGGGGGTCTCTTGATGTATTGCCCGATAACGTAGAGTCGGTTGTCCCCGGGTACCTGTAAGATGAAGGGGTTAATCATCTCTACGGGTTTGCCGTTGCTGTTGTACTTGTCGCTGTCTTGCTTAAAGAGGATGCGTTTCTCTTTGCAAATTTGCTTGAAGTCTTGCGTGTTGATGATGTCCGGGCGGTTTTTCAGAGAATATTGGCGCTGAATGACCACCGGTACCATGCGTTGTTGCTCTGTGGGGGCGGAGTCTACCTTGGCGGCGGCTCCGTCGGGGCTGTCAGCAGGGGTGGTATTTGCCTCCGTTGCGGTATCGGGGGTGGTGGCGGCAACGCTTTGGTCTGCTTCTTGTGGCTCCGTTGCCTGCGGCGTGGGGGGTGTTTGGTGTGTTACGGTGGTAAGCGGCACCGGGCGTATGCTGGAGGCATTCATTTGAGCCACCGTCGGGGTGCTGCCATCTCCGTCTATTGTTTGGGTGCGGTGGAAGCTGTTGAGCAGCAAACGCTCTGTTATGCCGTTTTCGTTGAGTAGGTTAATCATCTCTTCACTCGGGGTGAAGGGGACGATAAAGGTGCTCAAATCCGTAGTGGGGGCTTCTTTCAGGCGGTAAGCTGAGAGCGTGGCTTTGGTGGTGCCGTCTTTTGTGGTGATGGTAATCGGAAATTTCTTCTGATCATTCTGGATGATTTTTCCGTCCCGACAATCGGCTTCAAATTCTTCTAACGTCAGCTTCTTGGTGGAGCCTCCGAAACCGTCGTCCGACATAAAGGCCAAGGCAAGAATGCCGGCAATAACGGCAAGTAAAATCCAGAGACCCCAGTTGGTTTTACCCGGTGTCTTATTTTGTTGGGGCGGAAGCCCGTTGGGTTGTTGATTCTGATTTGGCATTGTTTTTTATTTATCTATTGATTGCTCCATTATAGCACGCAACCTCGCGCGTGTGAACGTAATTTCGAGACATAAAGTCTAAAAGCATGTCATGATGTACAATAACGTGTCTGTATACTCGCCAATCTGCTGTTCATGTGCTATACTGTCTGCATGCAGACCGAAATCGTCGAGGAAAGCCTGAATTACAAGTTCACAGACATCGCTTGGCTTAAGCAGGCACTTACCCACCCCAGTTCCGACCAAAAAAAGAGCACCAATCTGGCTTACGAACGCTTAGAATATCTTGGGGATGCCGTTTTGGAGCTGGTGGTGAGCCGAGAGCTTTTTACGCTCTTCCCTAAATCCGACGAAGGGGAGCTCACGAAGCTGCGCTCCGGTATTGTGAGCAGAAAACATTTGTCCGACCTGTGCCGAGAGCTTGGTTGGTGCGAGCAATTGCGCATGAGCCCTCAGTTAGAGAAAAACGGGGGGCGGGAGTCCGTATCTACCTTGGCTAATACCTTTGAGTCCGTTATCGGGGCTGTGATGATGGACTCCAACTACAACGCCGCCCGCAAGGTGGCACTGCATTTGTTGCGAGAAAGTTTGGAAAACGCGCGCGCCCTGCAAGATGTTAACTACAAAGGTACCTTGTTGGAGGTATTGCAGGCGGTGGACGGCACCGGCCCGGTGTACGATGTGGCACCGGTAGACGAAAATCACCCCGCCGGTCCCTTCAAGGCGCGTGTTT
>SUVM01000098.1 GCA_015062015.1 Akkermansiaceae bacterium
GACTCTATAGTCGTCGTAAATAATCCAATCCAGATTATAATATACAACCCTTCTCTGAACCTGTCTGTTACCCTCTTTTCGAACTGTCAAGTTTTCCTTGACAGTTCCTGTCTCTTGTAGCTCACCGCATTGTGTAATATTAGCTATATGAAGACTGATATTCTGTTTAGTTGTCTGAAAGAGCTCTGCCATCATCTGCTGTGACATCCAGATGGTTTCGTCCTCTACACGAATCTCCATTTTCACCTTACCATCTTTGGACGTGTAGAAAAGGAGCTCTCCTTGCGGAAAATCTGAGGGTGTCAGTTCATCAGCCATATATGCGAAAAGATTGGGGATTCATTGTAGCAAATGTTGTATTCTGGCACAAGCAAAAACCTCCGACACTTGCGGTATCGGAGGTTTTAATAGCAGGGAGGTGATTTGAACACCCGACCAAAGGCTTATGAGTCCTCTGCTCTACCACTGAGCTACCCTGCCATGAGGTAACGCTTGAAGCGTGTAGGAGGAGTATACACAAAAAACATGTGGTTGGCAAGACTAAATTTTCATTTTTTTTGTCATTTTTTATTAATTTAAGGCAAAAGCGGGGAAAGGAGAGCGATGACAAACTTAGAATGATTACAAAAAGAGATTTGTTTTGACAGGGAGAGGGGGTGAGAGTAGAATGCTGATGTATGAAATTGGTAAGCTGGAATGTGAATGGATTGCGAGCGACCTTGGGCAAGGGATTGGCCGAGAAGATGGACGAGCTGGCACCGGATGTATTGTGCCTACAAGAGATTAAGGCACGGCCGGAACAAGTAGCCGACCTATGGTTGGCGAGCTGGCCGCATGCGGTGTGGAATCCGGCGCAGCGACCCGGATATTCGGGGGTATTGATATTATCTCGCGTAGCGCCGCTGAGTGTGAGCACCGGTATCGGGGTGGCCGAGCACGATACGGAGGGGCGCGTGGCAACGATGGAGTTTGACGATTTTTATTTGGTGAACTGCTACACGCCCAATTCCCAAAATGAGCTGGCACGCCTGCCGTACCGCCAAGAGTGGGATGCCGCCTTCCGGGGTTATGTGAGTAGGCTTGCAGAGAAGAAGCCGGTGGTGTTTTGTGGGGATTTGAACGTGGCTCACCAAGAGATTGACTTGGCACGGCCGGATGCCAACCACTTCAGTGCCGGGTTCTCGGACGAAGAGCGCGAGGGGTTCACCCAACTGCTGGGAGCCGGTTTTGCAGATACCTTTCGCCGCCTGCATCCGGATGCTCGGGATGCGTACACATGGTGGAGTTTCCGGGGTGGTGCGCGCGCCCGCAATGTAGGGTGGCGCATAGATTACTTCTGCGTCAGTGAGCAACTGTTACCGCGTGTGGAAGAGGCCGCCATTCATGCTGACGTTACGGGGTCGGACCACTGCCCGGTATCGGTAATCGTAAGATAAAGGCATGCAGCGGTTCATCAAATGGCTGCTTATCACGCTGCTGGCGCTGGTACTGGCGCTGGCCGGGGTTGTGTACGTTTTTTTGGTGGAGCCGCGCCGGTTGGTAACGGAGGAGGTAGAGGTAGCGCTATACTACTGGCCGAAGGATGCTGCGCCGGTACGCGTGGCGGTGGTAACGGATTTGCATGCCTCCGCCCACGAGGAGAAGTGGTTGGCGCGCATTGTGGAGAGTATACGCGCGCAAGAGCCGGAAGCTATTCTGCTGCTGGGGGATTACTTTAACGCGCTGAACCCCGAATCTGCTATCTCTGCAAAGGATTTGGCAGAGCAACTGGCCCCGCTGGCCGCCATAGCCCCGGTTTATTATGTATGCGGCAATCACGACCGCGGGAAACCGGGCAGCGAGCTGCGCCGCTGCTTTAAGCAAAAGGGCTTTGAGTGTATCGAAAACAAAGAGGTGGTTTTAGCGTTCTCTAACGGTCAAAAATTGGTATTGCGCGGGGCGGCTCATGCGGCAGAGGCAGATGCCGAGCAACCGCACTACTTTGCCCGCTTACAAGAACGGCGCTTTGCCGGCAACAAGCTGCCGGCAAACATGCCCTTGCTGGCTGCCATGCACAGCCCCTATTACTGTTTTGAGGGCAAGATATGGGCAGATTTTGCCGTGGCGGGGCACACCCATGGCGGGCAAATTTGCTGGCCCGGGGGTGCTCCCATGCAGGCGGATGATTTGTGGAGCAAAGAAAACACGCGTGCCGGCCTGCATACGAGTACCACGGGTAAGCCGGTTTATATTTCTCGCGGGATAGGGCTTAGCCGAGTTCCGCTGCGCCTGTTCTGCCCGCCGGAGGTAACCGTGCTGGTGCTGAAAGGCACCGGCAAAGAGAGGGGGGGGTGATTTTGGATTTTGGATTTTGGATTTTGGATTTTTAATTTTTGATTTTGGGCTTTTTTGAGGAAGAATAAAAAATATAAGGCTGCGGCATTTTTTTATTGCACCTACCAAATAAATATGATATTGAACAATGCAAGATTCGGCTACGCTTGCTCTGAGCGTATAACAATTCTAACCAAATCAGAAATAACATAATGAACATTATTACCAAATTAGGGGCTCTGCTGGCACTGGGCATGGCGGCACAGGCACTGCCGGAAGCCGCAGATCTGGATGCAGCCAAGGCACAAGCCACCCAAGAGAAGCGAGACATTATGGTGGACTTTACCGGTACGGACTGGTGTACGGCCTGTATACACCTGCGCACGAAGATTATCGACTCTGCAGCGTTTAACAAAGCGTATGGGGAAAAGTTTGTCCTGGTATCGGTGGATTTTCCGCGCACGCCGGAACTGGTAGCCCAGATACCGAACGATGAGAAGCGCAAGCGCGAGAACCTGCTGACGTCTTACCGCATCGAAGGCTTGCCCGGTGTGGTGCTGATGGATGAGAAGGGCATGCCCTACGACATTATCCATGGGGCACGCCGCACACCGGAGGAGTATATGCCTTTGGTGGCAGCCGGGCTTCAGAAACGCGCGGCGCGCGATGCAGCGTTTGCCAAGGCCGCCGGGCTTAGCGGCATGGAGCAGGCAAAAGCCTTAGCAGAGGGGCTCATGGTGCTGCCGGCTGCCTGCCGAGATAAATATGTGGCAGAGATAGACATTATCAACGCCGCAGACCCGGAAAATACTTTAGGCTTTAAGGAGCTTGGCAGCCATGCCGTTACCCGCATCAGGCAAACGGAGCAACTGAGGGACCTGCTTGCGGGTTTTCGTGGCAAGCTGGATTCTCAGAGTCTCAAAAACAGCATTGAAGTTCTCAACACCTTTTTGGCTCAGCCCGGGCTGCACCCGGAGATTCGGCAGGAAGCTCTCAGTGCCATTGGCGACAGTTATGCCCTGATGCGCGATTATAGGAATATGTATGAGTACTATAAGAAGGCACTGGAGGCAGCCCCCGAAAGCCGCGCCGCCAAACGCATACGCGGTAATGTGGAAAATTGTGAGCAAAATATACTTCCTAACCTGTAATCAGGTTGAAAATTGCCGTTAGAACCCGGTTTGCGAAACAGACCGGGTTCTTCAAATTTTGTGCAACAGCATAAAAAAACGGTATTTAAGGCTACGCTGCCACAATGCAGGCTTGACGTACGCGTAAAAGCTGCGAAAATGAGACGGTTAAACGCTCACAGCACCAAGAACCATGCATTCGTTCCTTATATCCATCACCAATTCCGCCTTTTTTTATTTCGGGGCCGGTTTATTGATAATCATCCTGTTTTTCTGGTATCTGTCTACAGATGAAGACAGCACCAAGCGAAAGGCAGGGGCCTTTTTCATCGTAGGTTTGGCCTCGTTCTGCCTACTCTCCCTGTTTGTCAATGGGCTTAAATACGGCATTGATATTGACGGCGGCGAGGAATTAACGTTGCGCGTGCAACCCAAGACAGACGACAACGGCGAGCAAACACAAGCCCCGACCCAAGATGACATGAACAAGGCATGCAACATCTTGGAGGAGCGCCTCAACGCCACCGGTACGGCAGAAGTGCAAATCATCCACTCCGGGGACAGAATCCTCATGCAGATTCCGCGCATGAGCGATGATGACAAGATTAACAAAGAGATGATGGATGACTTGGTAGCCAAGATTACCCAAATTGCCAAGCTGGAGCTGCTGGCCGTGCACCCGGAGGGGCGCATGTACTTGGCTCACCCCCAAATCATAAAAAAATGCAATGAGTTTTCTGCCGCGCTGCACGAGTTTACGGAGAAAGAGGGCAAAGGGGTGAAGGATCCCACCAAGGTACGCCGCTACCGCGATATCCCGAGCAGCGTTGGCATGCCGAACAGCAGCTCTTACCAAATACTGCCGCAAATGATGGTGCACGAGAGCTTGGGAGAACCCGTAACAACGGAGGACGGCCGCATCGTCTACACTTACGAGATTTTACAAACACCCTTGGCTGCTACGCAAAAGAACACCTACATCACGGGCGACCTCATCTCCCACGCCTCGCCCAACGCCGCCAGTATGGGAGAGGTGGATGTTATCCTCAACAACCAAGGTGCAGAGCGCATGCGTACCCTTACCGGCAGCATGAAGATTGGTGTGGACCGCATGGCCGTAGTGCTCAACGGCATGGTAAAATGTGCCCCCACGGTGCAGGCCGTGCTGCACAAGCAATTCAACATCACCGGGCTTAACGGCAAGAATGAGCCGCAAAACATCTCTGAGGCATTGGCCAACCCCCTCTCCAGCGAATTGGTAGTGGAAGGGCGTAACAGCGTCACCGCGCAATTGGGCGAAAGCGCCCTGCGCCAAGGTACCTTTGCCGGTCTTATCGGCATGGTAGGCATCTTCCTGTTCTGCTACTGGTACTACCGCACCGCCGGCATGGTAGCCATGGTAGGTTTGACGTTCAACGCCCTTGCCCTGTTAGGGCTTATGAGCTTGTTCGGGTTCGTGCTCACGCTGCCGGGCATAGCCGGTATTGTGCTCACCATGGGTATGGCGGTAGATGCCAACGTGCTCATCTACGAGCGTTTGAGAGAAGAGCGAGCCTTGGGCAAGCCCTTTATCGACTGCCTGCGCGCTGCGTACGAAAAAGCATTCTCCGCCATTTGGGACTCCAACATCACCTCGCTTATCACGGCGGTCATTCTGTTCTGGCTGGCCAGCGGCTCCATCAAAGGCTTTGCCGTTACCACAAGCGTAGGTATTCTCACCTCGCTCATCGGTGCCATTGTGGTAACACGCGTACTGTTCTTCTTTGCAGAGAAGTTCAAGCTCATCAAAAACATCAAATTTGCCAAGGCTCCGTTAGAGGGTAAGATTATCGACTTCATGAAGTACCGCAAGAAAGCGGCATGGGGCTCCGTCATCATCATTACTGCC
Organism: Akkermansiaceae bacterium; assembly: GCA_015062015.1. Taxonomy (GTDB): domain Bacteria; phylum Verrucomicrobiota; class Verrucomicrobiia; order Verrucomicrobiales; family Akkermansiaceae; genus Akkermansia. The sequence goes on from SUVM01000098.1 coordinate 5,332, forward strand.
ATGTGTGTATACGGCATTTTCGGCCGCGGCACCAACGCCTTGGGTGTGGACTTCACGGGTGGTGCCAACATTGAGTACGCCATCCCGTCAGATAGCGGTATTACCCTCAGTCAGGTGGAAAATTGCGTCAACTCCATGGTGCTCTCCAAAAAGCCCACCGTGCAGGAGTTCGGTAGCGAAACCACCGGGACCACCATCAAAATACGCGTGGCAGAGGGCGACGCCGAGAAAGTAGTAAACAAACTCAGTGCCGATGTAGCCGGCATGGACAAATTGACACCCGGTGTTTCCACGGTAAGCTCCTCGCTGGGTTCATCCTTCCTGAAGACGGCGTGCATCGCCCTCTTGGTGGGTATGGTAGGCATTACCATTTACCTGGCCATCCGCTTCGAGTGGAGCTTTGCCGTGGGGGCTCTCGTATCCACCGCGCACGACGTCATCGCCATCATCGCCTTGGTGGTACTACTGGGTACAGAGCTAAGCATCATCCATGTAGGTGCCTTCCTGACGGTAGCGGGTTACTCTATTAACGATACCATCGTTATTTACGACCGCATCCGCGAGCGGCTCCGCACCGCAGAGCCCGGCGATGACCTCAAAGACATCATGAACGAGGCTATCAACACCACCTTATCGCGTACCTTGCTTACCTCCGGCTCCACCATTGCCGTGCTTATCTCCCTCATTTTTCTGGGGGGACCGGCCATGTTCGACTTCTCGGTAGCCATGTTGCTGGGTATCTTTGTGGGCACCTACTCTTCCATCTTCATTGCATCTCCCGTGGTGCTGGCATGCGACAAAAAGCACAACCTGAGGGAAGAAATAAAAGCCCTGGAGGAAGAAGAAGCCAAAGCCTGATTCTGCCCGCCACCCACATATTGACCCCATTACGATTTACGAATCACCGCGTTCGTAAATCGTAATTTTTTGAGATATGAAACGCCACCGCATCGGCATCCTCCTCGTCATCTGCGCAGCGGTTTTTGCTGCGGCTATATGGGGCTCCATCAACTGCGGCAACCGCCTGGCCTATGCAGAGGCAGAAGAGGCCACATACCTGCGCCGCCTCATCTACTTCCATTTTGCCTTGGCGCAACTGGCCGTAGCCATGGCCGTGGTAGCCTTGTACCACCGGCACCGCCGCTGGCGCAAATACTACCTGCTGGTGAGCTACAACGCCAAAGGGTTGCAACTTAACCCCCCGGGCATCCGAATGCCCGCAGGGCGGGTATACCGCTGCCATTTGGGCAACCTGAGCACGGCAGAGCTACCGCCGCCCGATGCCCCCATCCTGGTCTACCCCATGTTTATGCTCAGCGGCTACTCCAGCGGGGCCAAGCTGGAGACCGCACTGGCCGCCGCCTACAACGCCCGCCACCAACAACCGGATTTGTATTACCAGCCCGTGCTGGGGGCTTCCCCCTGGCTGGCCAAAGCCGCTGCCGCGCACATACGCCCCCTGCTGCAGGCAGACGACGGTATTTTGGTTGTAGCGCACGGCTCCGGTTTGGCAGAGCCCCCGCCGGAGCCGGCCTTGTTCTGCCGCCGCCTCAGAGAGCTCTTGCCCGGCATAGAGATATGCTTAGGCTATTTCAACCAAACGCCCGAAGCGCAAGAGTGCCTCTGCCGCATGCAAGCCCGGCGTGTGCTCGTGTTGCCGTTTTTGCTGACGGAAGGGCTCCATACCGGCAGAGACCTCCCCACGGCGGCAGATGCCGCCCGCTACGGCAAGCACCTCCTGCGCCTCCCCATCATTGCTCAGCTCCTTACCACACCCCCCACCCACCACGCATGAAAATAGCCCTCAAAGTTACCCCGGGTGCCCGCAAAAACGAAATCCTGGGCTGGGAGGACGACTACCCGCGCGTAGGCCGCGTCCTGAAGCTCAAAATTGCCGCCCCGCCTATAGACGGCAAAGCCAATAAAGAAATAGAAAGCTTCCTGGCAAAAACCCTTGGTGTCCCCAAATCCGCCGTCTCCATCGCCATTGGGGCCTCCGGCCGCATCAAACTGGCAGACATCCCCGATGATGCGGACCTGCGCCGATTATTGTGAGTCCCCCCCCTTCACCTAATTGCCGTCAGGCAATTTCTTCATCTAGGCCGGCAGGACGGTTTCTTCACTACGAGCCACAGGGCGAGTATAAAATTTCCCAAGGCCACCGCCGCGCCATCCCCTCCGGGCTTACGCCCCTCGGGGGCAATCTGTCGCCACGGGTTCCCCGGGCTCCTATATTTTTTTTACGCTTTGCAGGGGTCGCGCTCGCCGTTGGCTCGCTTGACCCCTGCCTATGCTATTTCGCCCCTACGGGGCTCGGGGAATTCGGCGAACCTGCGGTTCGCGGGTGATATTTATTGTTCGCATGCGAGCGGACGCGAGCCGAAATTTTGAGCCCGGGGCGACAGCCGGTAGCCCGGAGTAAAGCGAGCCAACGGCGAGCGCAACCCCGGGGATAAACGAAAAAGAACAATGAGCCCCGACGCGGTACGCGGAGCGGGCGGCAGATGAACCGAAGGGCGTAAGCCCTGAGAGCACCACCGCGCCATCCCTCCGGGCTTACGCCCATCGGGGGCAATCTGTCGCCACGGGTTCCCCGGGCTCCTATATTTTTTTATGCTTTGCAGGGGTCGCGCTCGCCGTTGGCTCGCTTGACCACCTGCCTATGCTATTTCGCCCCTACGGGGCTCGGGGAATTCGGCGAACCTGCGGTTCGCGGGAAAACTATGGGAGCTTGCGAGTGAATGCGAGCCGAATT
>SUVM01000099.1 GCA_015062015.1 Akkermansiaceae bacterium
GTCAATGCCGATATCCTCCGGGATATCCTTGAACACGCGCACAATCTTGGAGAGTAGCTCAGGTTCTTCCTCCGGCACAAGCTGGCCGTATACCTCTTTGGGCAGCACCCCGGCCATCTTCTCATTATTGTCCTCGATAGCCTGCATGGCATTCTTCACCAGAATAGCCTTGTTGGCATCATCCGGAGCGTCGTTAATGGCATCGAAATACGCCTCCGGCGGCAGGTAGAACCCACAAACCTCTATGGAAATTTCCTTGAGAGACTTCTCCTTTCGTGTACCCTTGCGCTCATTGTACTTAGCCTCAATCTCCGCCTTGTGCTGTTTGTAGCGAATATCTGCATAGCGCAGGAAAATCAGGCCGAGAATGGGCTGTCCATACTTATTGGCAGCCAGATGGGCACCGGCACGCAGCATATCTGCTGAATGCCAGAGATCGTCTTTTAACTTCTTTAACTCCTTGTCGGTCATGTGTGTTGAATCTCTTTTGGTGTGCTGAGGTTAACGGATATATCCTTATCCTCGGCACATAATTCGGTTTCTTAGTGTAGCATTTTTAGGCGTCTGAGTCAAACCCATAGCCCCGTTTCAGCGTGTAATAGCGTCTTTTATCGCAGTTATTTCCACTCTGTCGCTCTCCTTTTGATACGAACAAGCCATTTCTTCCGGATAGTCGGGAACGGGGATAGAAGTTTCCGCTCTCAAGTATGCTTAATCTTATTTTTTTCTATGGGTAGGGAGAGGGAGGGGAGGAGAGAGCCTGCGCTTTCTCCTCCCCTTTCTGCATGAATTGAATGTGCTTTTGTCAGATTAAGCCCACAGCACGGCGGACGCGAGAGAGGACTTTGGCGGCAGCTTCTCGAGCTTTTGCGGCACCGGCAGCCAGCACTTCGTCTACATAGCCGGGGTGGGCGATAATCCATTCTCGTTTTTCGCGTGCGGGGCGGAAGAACTCCCAGTAGGCTTCGAATACGTCTTTTTTGAATTGCCCGTAGCCCACGCCGCCGCGTTGGTGCGCCTCTACCATTTCGGTGTATTGAGCCGGGGTGGCAAAAAGTTTGTAGAGGGCAAGGATGATGGAGTTTTCCGTGGGTTTGGGGGCTTCCAGCGGTGTGGCATCGGTTACCACCTTTTTATTGATGAGTTTGCGCAGGGCTTTTTCCTCGCCGAACACAGGCAGGGTGTTGCCGTAGCTTTTGCTCATTTTTTGTCCGTCGAGTCCGGGGACAATGGCAGTGGTTTCGTTGATGATGGCCTCGGGCATGCGCAGCAGGTCTGCCCCGAAGGCATCGTTAATTTTACCGGCAAGGTCTCGGGTGACTTCCAGGTGTTGTTTTTGGTCTTTACCTACGGGTACGGCATCGCTGTCGTAAAGCAGGATATCTGCCGCCATGAGGGCAGGGTAGGCAAAGAGAGCATGGTTGGGGCTAAAGCCTTTGGCAATTTTGTCTTTGTAAGAGTGGCAGCGCTCTAACAGGCCCATGGGGCACACGGTGGAGAGAATCCACGCCAGCTCGTTAACCTCGGGGACGGCGGATTGCGCAAAGAAGACGGCTTTTTGAGGGTCGAGCCCGCACGCCAGCAGGTCTACGGCCATTTCGTAAGTGTTGGCACGCAGGGTTTCTGCCCCGGGCATGGTGGTCATGGCGTGGTAATTGGCGATGAAGTAGAAGGCTTCGCCCTTATTTTGCAGCTCGATGGCGGCTTGGATGGCGCCGAAGTAGTTGCCGATATGGAGTTTGCCGCTGGGTTGTAATCCTGTCAGGTATCTCATGTGTGGTGGTGGCTCAATGGTCTGTTTATTGTGAAAAGGATGAGGAGACGGTGCCGAGCAGTTCTTTGAGCAAGCGGTTGAGGGTGGCACTATTGTAATAGCCCTCCAGCCGGGTGAGGCGTATGCCCTCCGAATAGACAAAGATGGTGGGCACTTTGGTAATTTCGAATTCTTCTGCCAATTTCGGGTAGGCATCTGCATTAATGTCTACCACTTGGATGTTGCCTTTTTCTTGCTCTGCCAAGCTGCGCAGGGCGGAGCGCATGCGCACGCTGTGGGGGCACCATTGTTGCTCTTTGTTGTCCCAATCTCCGGCGGTGAAGGATAGAATGAGTTTTCTGCCGGAGACACCGGTAACTTGCTGAATATCCTCCCCGTTATAGCGGCTGTATAAGGGGTATTTGGGGGCGGAGGATACGCCGGCAGACAGGTTGATGTTCTGTTTGATTTCCTTATTAAGAGCCAGGCGCTGCGGGTTGGGCGGGGGATTGGTAGCGGTGTTGAACCGCGCGGCCTGCGCAGCTTTCTCCGCTTCATTATCATCCCCGCACCCGGTCATCAGGCAGGGTACACAGGTAAGAAGCAGTAGGAGAGGCGCTATTCTCATGTCGCCTTGTATTGTCTCCTGATTTGCAGGATATGTAAAGAATATTGTGTGTTCTAGTAAAAGAAAAAAGCACTAGCGCAGCTTGGCGTTTTGCGTTGGCGCACGGAAACGCAAAACTTTTCTGGGCGGTAGTTGCAGGCTTTGGCCGTTATGAGGCAGCAGCACGCGCCGGGAGGCAACATCTTTGAGGCGGAAGGTGCCGAACCCTGCCAGCTTTACTTCCGCATCTTCTGTCAAACCATCGGCAATGGCGCGTAATACGGCATGCAGGGCCAGCTCTGCCGCGCTTTGTGTGGCGGTGCCGCCCAATGCCTGCCGAATATGGGTTAATAGGAGCGCGCGGTGCCGGCTCATGGCTCTGTGGGGATGGTGATGCGGCGGATGTTGGGCATATCGGGGATAAGCCCGGTGGCTTTGCAACGGGTGGCACTTTGGATGTAGACTTGTTGCTGCTGCTCGAGGTGTTGGCGGCGTTGCGGGTTTTGGCGGAGGATGCTGAGCACCTCTCGGCGCATATCGGGGTTATGCTCCATGTGGTCTATGGCCATGTTAAGGCGGCGGTAAAGGGCGATAATGGTGCGGCGTTGCTCGGGGGTGGATGAGTTGGTTTGGGTAACGGCCTCCATTTGGGGAATGATGGCGAGGTAGAGGTGCTCTACGAGGTTGAGGTAGAGCATGGCGTGCTCGTGCGGGCTGAGGCGCTCGTGCGGGGTGGTGTCGCTGGGGGGTAAATCGTGCTGGTAGCCTGTGGCTATGCCGGAGAACAGAAGTGCGGTAAAGATGGCGGTGTGTTTCATGGTGATAAGGTCTGTGTGTGGGGGAGGGTGGGGAGGAAGTTTAGCGATTGTCTCTGCTGCTGTTAAGTAAGATGAAAATGTAGTATACTAACATGGCGATAGAGGAGAGTGCTGCAGCCACATACGTCATGGCGGCCCATTTTAAGGCGGTGCCGGCTTGGCCGTGCATGGTGCGGTCCGCTACGCCCGAGCGTTGCATCCATGCCAGTGCGCGCCGAGAGGCATCAAACTCTACCGGTAGCGTTACCAACGCAAAAACGGTTGTGGTGGCAAACAGTAGCAGGCCTACCCAAGCTATGGTGGTGCCGCCCCCGGCTGCTACAAGTATTAACCCGATGGTGAGTACGATTTGCCCCAGCCGCGACCCTAAATTTACAATGGGTACCAGTTGGCTGCGCATGCTCAACCATGGGTAGGCTTGTGCGTGTTGGATGGCATGCCCGCATTCGTGGGCAGCTACGGCCATGGCGGCAACGGTGCGCTCTGCATAGACGGATTCGCTGAGGTTGACGCTATGGTTGGCGGGGTTGTAGTGGTCTGTGAGCTCGCCCGGGGTGTGGGTGATGCGCACGTTGTTTAACCCGTTATCGGCAAGCATTTTTGCGGCAATTTCCGCGCCGCTGAACGGGGCGGGCTGAGCGGAGTACTCTTGCATGGCGGCCATCATTTTGTTGCGAATGATGCTGCCGGCTAACGCTGCGAGGAGAATGAGCCCCAGTCCTAAGAATGTGAGCGAGCTATAGCCATACCCGCCTTGGGTGGGGGTGTTGCTGTAATAGTAGGCCAAGGTGTCCGGGATGATTACAGAGAAGAGGTCCGACATGATGGTTAGCATTATAACGATATGACACCGCAGAATCTACCTTTGTTCATGTGTGTAGGCAGATTTTTTTTGTCAGTTTGTATGGCATGGGGTAACGAGGCCGCTGAGGTTGTGTGCCCAATGTGCCGAGCCGATGCGGCGTATGGGGGAGCCGGCAAAGAGCTGCTCGAACTCTTGCTCGGGGAGCGCTGCCAGCTGCTCCGGGGCTAAGCGGCTCAGGCGTGCCGGCATCAGTAGGTGCAAATCCGTGGGCGGGCGGTGGTGCGGGGCACGGTTCCATGGGCATGCTTCCTGGCAAATATCGCAGCCGTAAATGCGCTCGGTGGCGGCCTGTGTTATGTGTTGCGGGGTGGGGGCTTTTGCCTCTATGGTCCAGTAGGCAATGCAGCGGCGCGCATCGCACCGGCCGTTATTCAAGGCAGCGGTGGGGCAGGCTTGCTCGCAGCGGTGGCAGGTGCCGCAGCGGTTGGGTATGGGGGTGTCGTACGGTAGCTCCAGCGTGGTGAGGATGGTGGCTAAAAAACAGTACGAGCCGTGCTTCGGGCGAATCAGCAGCCCGTTTCGCCCAATCCATCCTAACCCGGCTTGCGCTGCAAAAAAACGCTCGCTCACCGGCCCGGAGTCCGTAAAGCAGCGTTGCACCCCGCCATAGAGCGAGAGTGTCTCGTCTATATCCGCCAGTTTGCCGGCCAGTAGTTTATGGTAATCCTCCCCCTGTGCATAGCGGGCTATGCGCCCGGGGGCTTGGCGGGCATCTGCTGCGGCGTATTCGTAAGTAAGCATGATGACGCTGCGTACCCCGGGCAGCACCAGTGCCGGGTTTTGGCGTGCGGGCAGGTGGCGCTCCATCCACACCATGTCGGCGTGTTGGCCGTCTGCCAGCCATTGTTGCAAGTAATCTCCTTGGGGGAGGCGGGCCGGGGCAACCCCCAGTGCAGAGAACCCCAGAGCGGTTGCTGCGTACTCTGCGGCTTGTCTGGCTGCTTGCGGGGTGGGGGTCATAGGCTGTTGTCCAACACTTTTTGTGCGTGGTTTTTAAACGGGGCGGAAAGTTTTTGGCGGGTGGTAGCGGGTAGGGGGAGTGCCTCTATGACCTGCATGGCGGCGTTATCAATGCGTACGCTTTCCGGGGTGCCGGAGCCATAGCCCTCTTGAATGTAGCTAAGGCGTTGCATGTTGGCAGAGGCAGCTTTGCAGCCCAATTGTGCTGCTTTTTTGTACAGGCGCAGAGCCATAAGCTCATCGGCATCTGTGCCGATTCCCTGCTCATACATGGCAGCAAGGTTGTTGATGGCATTGGCATCGTTGAGTTTTTCGCCGTAGGAAAAGTAGGTAAAGGCTATGTCCGGACGCCGTTTCGGGAGCCCCGCACCGCTCAGGTAAATATGCCCTAAGTAAAAAAAGAGGTTGGGGGTGGTTTTGTCTATTTTGGCTTGTGCTTTTAAGAGTTTGAGTGCGGTGCGCGGATTTTTGCGGCAGCCCTTGCCGTTGATGAGGTAGCGTGCCAGCTCCACTCTGGCTTTGCCGTAACCGCTGTTAGAGGCTTGCAGCATCCATTCGTAGGCGTGGTGGTCCGATTTTTCGGTGCCGAACCCTTTTTCCGCGTAAAGAGCACACCGAAACATGCACTCTTGGCGTGCCGCAACGGAGAATTTGTGGTCGGCATCCAGCCCCAACTCCCCGTTGGCGATGCGGTGTGCCAGCGTTGCAGCTTTTGCGGGGGCTGTAGGCAAACTGCGCCGCTTGCCTTCGTATACATCCAACAACAACAGGGCGGCCTCCGGGTGGCCTTGTTGTGTGCAGTACTCCAGGTTGCTTAAAGCATCGTCAATATCCTCGATGGTGGGGTCGTTTAAGATGAGGGCGGTTGTGGTGTATATGATTTCGGTAGAGCGGTAGCGCGCATCCTCTGCCGCCGTGCCGGGCTGCATCCCCATGGCGCAGAGTGCGCAAAATATGGCCATGTGTTTCATGTGTTTATGGGGTGTAAAATATTCCTTCCATTATACTTTTGCCGTAAAAAAGGTAAACCCATGCACCCATGATGAATACGGGACCAAAGGGCATGGGCTCCCCCCGCCCGATGCGGGCTATTACCGCCCACAGCAAGCCCAGTAGGCTCCCCGCTGCTAAGGCAAAACAACAACCTTGCCACCCGCACAGGCAGCCTATGGCCAGCGCAATCCACGCATCCCCGCTGCCTAAAGCTTCGCGGTGTTGTGCCATGGCTCGGCAGGTGCCTTGCAGCTGTTCGTATTCCTCCAGAGCTATGGTGTGTCCGCTCGGGGTGCAGACATGCTCCGGAGAGAAGGTGAGGGTGCCTTTGGCGGCATCCGGCTCGGTGCAAATGCCGGCTTCTTGCAGTTGTACGCGGTTGCCGGCCTCCATAAAGAGCTCGCTCCACAAAAAGCGGTCCTGCCCCACACGCAGCTCTAAATCCTCGCCGTGTTGCCGTAGCTGCCATGCAACGCATGCCGGGTATTCTAGCCTCTTTTTGCCAAACAGTAATTTACCCAAAACCCCAATGAGTTTTAACAGCCCGAAAGCGGCCAGCCCGCTCAGCAAGCTATATACCAGTGCGTTTTCCGCCCCGGTGGTGCGGAATAATTGCCATGGTGCCGTGGTGGCTGCCAGCACCCCCATGGCTGCTGCGGCTACGGTCATTTTGGGCAATACAATCATTTGCTCCCAGTCGATGCTCAGTACGGCCAGCATCACTGCTCCCCATAGGCATGTAAATATTAACGAGTAAAAACCCCAACATTGCCCTTGCCCCAACAGTAGTGCCACGGCTGCAAAAAATAGCCCGCATGCTACTTCTACCAACCAATAGCGTATGGAGATGCGCTCCCCGCAGCATGCGCTCTTCCCCCTCAGTATTAACCAGCTCAGTACCGGTAAATTCAGGTACCACGGTATCTCTTTGCGGCATTTCGGACAAAAGGAACGCTTGGGCTCGTTGACGCTCATCCCCCGTGGCATGCGGTATATCACCACGTTCAGAAACGACCCGATGCAGATGCCGAATAGCGCAAAACACAGTGGCATTACCCACGCGTTTTCGGCGGCGATGCTCCACAGCATGATGTTTAGTTGCTCCTGCATGCCCTGCATTTTACCATATGACGCTGCGGATGTGAAGCCGAATATATGATTCTCTTTCCTTTCGCTTTTTTAATGATGATTGGCTGTAAATTCTTAACAAATCTTAAAAATAAATCAAAATTGAACATTTTAGTATTGACAAGTAGAAACGGATAGTGTAGACTCTGCCGCGCATGAGATCTATCCTGACTATTCTGACCGGTATTATGCTGGTGTGCGGGGCTTTTGCAGATAATGTAACAGCTTTGCGCCCTGCTATCAATGACGCGGCCGCGAAACATGGTGTGGACCCCGTGTTAATGGAGGCGATTATTCGCCACGAATCCGCCAATGCAACCTCTTCTGCCGCAAGGCGCAAGAATAATCTTGCCGGTATTATGGGGAAGCGCGGGCAGCGCCGTTACGAATCCAAAGAAGCCTGCGTGCAGGATTTAGCACGTCTGTTGGCCAAGTACCATGAAAAGGGGCGTAAAACGGTGCCCCAAATTGCCCGTGTGTATTGCCAAAGCACGAGCAGCTGGATTCGCCATGTTAACAGCTACATGAGCCGCATTCGCAAGGGAGAGTTCGGTGCGTTGTAAGAACGCTCCTTGCTTTGGACGCTACATTTTAAGAGTAAAACCACCCGCCCGGCATCTGCCCGGCGGGTGGTTTGTTAAAGTGGGGTGGGGGGTAGGGCCTTAAAGCTTGAGAGCCTCTACCACGGCAGAGGTAATCTCCTTCATGTCATCCAAGCAAAGCTCGCCCATGTGGGCAATGCGGAATGTTTTGTCTTTCAGACCGCCGTAGCCGTTGCCCAGCTGCATGTTGCGCTCTGCAAGGGCTTTG